>NZ_JBIWYK010000413.1:0-2718 GCF_044752385.1 Allobosea sp. CER48
ATCCCGGCGCTGTTTGCGAGCCAGCGCAGCCGGCTCCGCGTCGTGTTGCTGGGCGGCCAGCCCGGTGTTGCCGATCGGGCGGCGGCCGAGCTGGCAGGGCGCTTTCCCATGCACCGCTTCGACGTCCTCTCTCATGGCTACTATGCGGCTGGCGAGGAGACGCGGCTTCTCGACAGGCTGAAGTCCGATCGCCCGGACCTCCTGCTCGTCGCCAAGGGCAATCCCCTGCAGGAGCGCTTCATCGCGGACAAGATCGGAACCGAGCATTGTTCGGTCGCCGCCGGCATCGGCGCGCTCTTCGATTTCCTGGCGGGCGAGGTCGAGCGGGCGCCCGAGCTGATGCGGAGCATGCGGCTCGAATGGGCCTACCGGCTCGTTCTGGAGCCGAGGCGGCTTTGGCGCCGCTACGTCCTCGGAAACCCGGCCTTCCTGGCGCGGGTTCTCAGGCAGTACCTCGCCGGTGGCCGGCGTGAGGGATGAGAGTGCGGGCGTGACCACCACGTTCGCTCTGGCGACGCCGAGCTATCGCGGCGACCTCGAACGCTGCAGGCTGCTCTGCGCCAGCATCGACCGCTTTGTCACGGGCCAGGCCGTCCACTACCTGCTGGTCGAGGATCGCGACGTCGCGCTGTTCCGAGATCTCGAAGGGCCGCGCCGGCGCATCCTGCCGGAGTCGCAGCTCCTGCCGCCCTGGTTGCGCCCGTCTCCGGACCCGCTGAGCTTCGGGAAGCGCCGCATCTGGACCGGGCTGGGCGCGATCGCGCGTGGCGTTCCGCCGCTGCGCGGCTGGCATGCCCAGCAGTTGCGCAAATTCGCGGTGGCAAGGGCCGCCGGCGAAGACGTCATCCTCTTCGCCGATTCCGACATGCTCTTCGTCAGGCCGTTCGATCTGTCGAGCCTGGAGAGGAGCGGCGCCATCCGCCTCTATCGCAAGCCCGACGCAATCGCCGCCGACATGGCGGAGCATCGCCAGTGGTGCGAAAACGCTGCGGCGCTGCTGGGGCTGGATAAGCCAACTTGTCCCAGCCACGACTACATCAACAACCTCGTGAGCTGGCGGCGCGCCCATGTGCTGTCGCTGCTCGCGGAGATCGAGCGCCGCAGCGGGCGCGACTGGGTCAGCGCCATCGCGCGGCACCGCCAGTTCTCGGAATACCTGATCTACGGCTGCTACGTCGAACGCGTCCTCGGGCTGGAAGCCGCCGGCCACTGGCCGGATGCGCGCGAGCTCTGCAAGGTCTACTGGATCGATGCGGATGCGGAAGGCTTCGACCGTCTCCGTTCCTTCGAGGACGTGCTCGAGCCCTGGCAGGTCGCCGTCGGCGTGCAGTCCTTCATCGGCCAGCCGATGGACCAGATCCGCACCCTGTTCGAACGGCAGGCATCAGCCTGACGCCACCCGCCGGGCTCGCGCGAGCAGGCCGTATGTGAAGACCGCCGAGACGAGATAGACCAGTCCGAAGACCAGGTTCATCCAGCCGGCCCAGGCGTCGCTCGCCCCGAAGCGCGTCATGACCGCGGAGATCAGCGCTGCCTTGAGCGCGGTCAGCAGGCAGAGGAGCGCGATGCGAGATCCCGTGCGCTCCCGCGCATAAAGCAGCTCCGCATGGTACTCGACGAGATTGCGGAAGGCCGGCACCAGCAGCATCGGCGCGAAGAGATAGGCCGCTTCCGAGACGTTGCGGCCGAGCAGCCCCGGGAAGGGCTTGAGGGCGATGATGACAGCCACCAGCCCGGCGACCGAGATCAGCGCAATGCCGCCTTCGAAGCCGGCGAGTCGCTTCAGGCCGCCAAGTCCGCGATCCTTCATGATCTTCTGCACCAGCATCTGGTTGAAGCTGCGCACGGGCATGGCGGTGAGGTCGATCACCCGCAATGCGATGGCGTAGAGACCGGCGGTGCGCTCGCCCGCGAGCCCGAGCACAAGCAGCTTGTCGAGCTCCGACTGGACATAGAAGACGATGTCGGCCGCTCCTGCGAAGACGGCATCGGCCATGCGGCGCGGATAGAGGCTGTGGACGAAGCGCCAGCGCGTCGCCGGCAGGAAGAAGATCAGGGCGACAAGGGCGCTCGCCAAGGTGGCGGCGCCATAGGCGAAGGCCCAGATAGGCAGGCTGGCATGGCCGAAGGCGACGAAGAGCAGTGCCGCAAGCGTGCGAAGCGCCGAGCCGATGATGACGAGAAGCGCGGCCTGCCGGAAGCGCCTCAGCCCGTTGTTGACGATGGCGACCACCTCGACCAGCCGCCAGCACAGCACTTCCGCAGCGATGATGACCGCGAAGGGCAGGGGCGCGAGCCGGTCGGAAAACAGCAGGACGTAGACGATCGCGGCGGCGGCGCCGATCAGCGGCAGCGACAGCAGGCCGAGCCCGCCGAAGCCGGCGAGATAGGCGCCGAGCAGGCGCGGTTTCACGGTGGCGACGCGATAGAGCGGCGAGATGAAGCCGAAGGCGAGCACGCGCGACAGGATCAGCCCGGTCGAGGAGGCCGTCGCGAACAGCCCGAACTCGCCGAGGGTCAACGTATTCGCAACGATGAGGAAGTAGACAAGGGAAATGACGAGCCGGCCCGCCGAGCCGCTCAGGATGGTGAGGTAGGCGGAAATGGTGGCACGATCTGGCAGCATGACCCGTTCTCGCGGCGGCTGGCCCGGCGCGTGCCTCTGCGTGGCGGCATGACGAACCTCTCTTAGTCGAGAGGCGTTGCGCGACCCTAAAC
>NZ_JBIWYK010000414.1:0-2717 GCF_044752385.1 Allobosea sp. CER48
GCGCCGAGCGCATCGCCGCAGCCACCGGCGGCGCCGCCGGCAGATGCTTCCCGCGCTGCGCGCCTTCGTCGACTATCTCGCGGGTGCCCATAGAAGCGGCCTGTCTGTGTGAACTCGCGGCATCCGCGATGTTCACAAAATCGGTAGCGCATAGGCCCGCCACTTTCCTGCGGCCCGGTTTTTGCCCGAAGCTCGTCCCGCTGGGAGCGATGCCGGAGCCCGCCGATGAGCCTGCCGTCCGTCCTGTTGCGCCTCGTCGCGAGTCTCGCCTTCGCGACACTTGCAAGCTCCCTGTCGCACGCCCAGTCCGGCGAGCCCGGGTGCCGGCCGGAGATGGCGGGCCATCGCCTGCCGATCCAGCGCGTGCAGCTCGCGAAGGACGAGGTACGGCTGACCTTCGTCGGCCACGCCACCTTCCTGATCGAGACCCCGGGCGGCGTGAAGATCGCGACCGACTACAACGACTATGTCCGCCCGCCGGTGACGCCCGACATCGCCACGATGAACAAGGCGCATTCGACCCATAATTCGCGACGTCCGGACCCCGCCATCAAGCAGGTCCTCCCCGGATGGGATCCGGCCGGAAAGGGCGCGGCCCATCACGACGTCACGCTCGGGGATGTCCGCGTCCGCAACGTGCCGACCAATATCCGCAGCTACGAGGGCGGCACCGACTATGACGGCAACTCGATCTTCGTCTTCGAGATCGGCGATCTCTGCATCGCCCATCTCGGCCATCTCCACCACCCGCTGGAGCCCGGCCATCTGCGCGCGCTCGGGCGGGTCGACATCGTGCTCTTCCCGGTCGATGGCAGCTACACGCTCGACCAGGAAGGCATGCTGGAGGTGCTGAAATCGCTGCAGGCACGGGTGATGATCCCGATGCACTTCTTCGGCGGCGGCACGCTGAACCGCTTCCTCGCGCGAACGCAGGAACTCTGGCCGGTCGAGCGTCGCGAACAGCCGACGATCACGCTGAGCAAGGCGGCACTGCCGACCAAGCCCACCATGATCGTCCTGCCCGGACACTAGGCCCGCGTCAGGTGTTCACGCCGCCGTCGACCGCGAGGCCGGCGCCGGTGATGAAGCGCCCTTCCTCGCTGGCGAGATAGGCCACGGCGCCGGCGATATCCTCCGGCTTGCCATAGGCTGGGATCGCCATGCGCGCGAGCTGCGCCTCGGCGCCCGGGCCGTTGGCCGGGTTCATGTCGGTATCGGTGGAGCCGGGATGGACGATGTTGACGGTGACGCCGCGCGGGCCGAGATCGCGCGCCAGCCCCTTGGTGAAGCCGATCAGCGCCGCCTTGCTCATCGCATAGAGCGTGATGTTCGGTTCGACCACCCGGTCGGCCAGGCAGGAGCCGATCGAGATGATCCGTCCGCCACGGCCGAGATGCGCGGCCGCAGCCTGCGACGCCAGCACCACAGAGCGGATGTTGACCGAAATCGTCGCATCGATGTCGGCGAGGCTCCAGCTCTCTACCGGCCCGCCACGATAGATGCCGGCATTGTTGACGAGGATGTCGAGGCCGCCGAGCGCCTTCGCCGCCTCGTCGACCGAGCGCTTCACCGCGGCAGGGTCGGCACTATCGGCGGCGATGGCGACGGCCTTGCGGCCGAGCCCCTCGATCGCCTTCACCACCTCGGCCGCCTTCTCGGCGGAGCGCTCATAGGTGAGCGCGACATCGGCCCCTTCTGCGGCAAGCCTACGGGCGATGGCAGCGCCGATTCCGCGGCTGCCTCCGGTGACGAGCGCGCGCTTTCCAGCAAGGCGGGACATGGCAAACTCGATTTATGTTATGATCGATACATAAATAGCTGGCGCGCTTGCGTGCTGCCGTCAAGCGAAATATATATCGATCGACACAGAAATTTCGAAAGGCAGGAAAACGATGGCGGAGCGAGGGCGTCCGCGCAGCTTCGACCGGCGGGTTGCGCTTGAGCGCGCCATGGAACTGTTCTGGGATCGCGGCTACCACGCCGTCTCGATGAGCGATCTCACCGAAGCGATGGGGATCAACTCCCCGAGCCTCTATGCGGCCTTCGGCAGCAAGGAGGGGCTCTATCGCGAGGCGGTCGGGCATTTCGCGGAAACCGAGAGCGACGATATCCTCGCGCCGCTGCGGAATGCGCCGACGGCGCAGGAGGCCATCGAGGGCTATCTCATGGCCAGCGCGAGGACCTTCACGCGGCCCGGACGCCCGCCCGGCTGCATGGTCGTTCTCTCGGCCGTCAACGCCGTCGGCGTCGGCGAGGAGACCAGCCGCATCCTGCGCGAGATGCGCGCCGGCAGCGTCGCAGTGATCGAGGAACGGCTGCAGCGAGCCGTCGACACCGGTGAGCTTCCAGCCTCGCTCGACCGTCGCGGCGTCGCAAGCTACTACGTCACCGTCCAGCAGGGCATGTCGATCCAGGCGCGGGACGGCGCCTCCCGCGCCATGCTGGAGACGATCGTGCACGGCGCGATGGCCGCCTGGGAAGGGCTGACCCAGCCCCGGAATGCCGCAGCCTGAGCGTTCGCGTTAACGGCTCGCTGAGGCTGATCGCAACCCTTGCTTGCAGTCACGGCCCATCGCGGCATCCTGCCATCAACCGGGAGACTGCCCATGCGCCGCACCGCCGTCCTCGCCTGCTTCGCCGCCGCCGCAGCCCTGCTGCCGGTTCAGGCCGAAGCCGCCAAATTCCGCTCCGGAGGGCGCGTAAGCTCAGCCGCCCCG
>NZ_JBIWYK010000415.1:0-2716 GCF_044752385.1 Allobosea sp. CER48
TGCGTCAACGTCGATCGTGCTACCGCCGATGTGGCGCAACCGGCGGCGCCGCGCGATCTCACTTCGCGTCGAGCAATTCCTTCACCGACAGCAGCACGAGCTCGTTGTCGTCGGCCTTCTTGGGATCGCGCGAGGAGGAGAACGGCAGATTGTTGTCGTTGCCCACGACGATGATGCCGTTGGCGCGATCGACGACATCGACGTTCTCGATGGTGAAGAACGGGAAGGGCAGAACGCCGTCGATGGCGCCCTGCTTCGCCTTCCCGTCGGGATCGGCGATCTTCATGAGGTTGATGAAGCCGACCTTGCGCACCGGCTTGCCGACATTGGCCTCGGTCATCTCGATTTTCACGATGCGCTTGAACTTGGCGAGGTCGTGGAAGCAGTCCGGGCCCTTCTGGCCGGCGGCGCAGGCCTTGTCGGCGGTGCCTTCGCCGTTATCGCGTTCGATGATGAGCGCCGTGGAAGCGTCGATCATGTTGAAGTCGCCGATGGCGTTGCCCTTCTGCTCGAGCGGATAGAACCAGGAACGGCCGGTCCACTTCTCGTTGGCGACGTCGAATTCCAGGATGCGAAGCACTTCCTTGCCGTCGACCTCCTCGTTGCCCTTGGTCTCGGCGCTCCAGAGCGGGCCTTCGAGCAGGGGATAGAGGAAGCGGCCGTCGGGGGACTGCGCCATGCCCTCGTAGCCCTTGGAGCGGCGGACATTGAAGGCAACGCTCTGGTCGGGCGCGCCCGGCGTGGTGACGGCATAGTGGTCGGGCGAGCGGGCGGGCTTGCCGTCGACCACCGTCTCGAACACCGCCTCGACCTTGCCGCTGGCATCGACGCGGATCAGGTAGGGGCCGAACTCCTCGCCGATCCAGTACTTGCCGCCGATCGGCTGGATCGATTCCGGGTCGAAATCGGCGCCGGTCAGATAGCGCTTCTCGGTGCCCTCATGGACGATGCGGAACGGCACCTTCTTGTCGGGATCGTGCAGGAAGGTGGTGGAGAGACGCTCGACGGCGCCTTTGCCGAAATCGGCCTTGAGGCGATGAAAGAACAACATCGCGTCGGGCGAGTTCAGCTTGGCGCCGAAGCCGTTGTCGGTCAACACCAGGAACTCGCCGTTGCCGAGCGAGCGGATGCCGGAGAAGCCCTGCACGGGCTGGCCGGCAAAGGGGGTCGAAAGGCCGGTGGGGCGGCCGCCCGATATGCCCATCACCGTGCCTGCGGCCTCGACGCGCTTGCCCGGCGTGACGAACTTGCCGGAGACCTTCAGATCGGCCGGCGCATCGGCGGGCGCGGGTATGATGGTGTTGGCCGGCAGCAGGGCGTGGCCGACGAGTTTCGACGGAAATTCCTTCTGGGGCTCCTGCGCGCCGGCGAGCACGGTCGAGGACAGGAGCAGGGCAATGACGAGCGACGAGCGCATGGAATTCTCCGGGCTGGAAATGACCAGCCCGCTTCGCCCGGCGGCATTGCGGCCCGACGACAGCCCGGCGACCGTTCCATGACGATCACCGGTGCATGTGCCCAGGTCGCAGGCCTAGTATCCGCGCGCCGGGTCGACCACGTTCTGAAGCGGTTCTCCGGCTTCCAGCCGCCTGATCTGCGCCGCGATCACCGAGGCGATCGCCTCCGGCTCGGACATCGCCGAGTTATGCGGCGTGACCGTCACGTTCGGATGGCGCCAGAACGGTGAATCGGGCGGCAGCGGCTCGGTCTCGAAGACATCGAGCGTCGCGCCCCTCAGCGTCCCCGCATCGAGGGCCGCGACGATGTCGGCCGCTACCTGCAAACCGCCGCGCCCGGCATTGATGAGGAACGGCCCTCCCAGGCGCCCGCCCTGCGCGAGTCCGGCGATCAGCTCGGCATTGATGATGCCGCGCGTGTCGGGCGTGAGCGGCACCAGGCAGACGAGGATGTCGGTCCGCGCCAGAAAGGCCTTCAGCCCCTCTTCCCCGGAGAAGGTCGTCAGCCCGTCGATCGCCTTGGGGGAGCGGCTCCAGCCGGCAACGTCGAAGCCGATGACCTGCAGCTTGCGGGCGGCATCGCGCCCGAGTTCGCCCAGCCCCATCACGCCGACCCGCACCGAGCGCGCGGCCGGCTGGTTGCGATCGTCCTCCCAGAGCCCTTCGCGCTGCTGGCGCAGGTAGCGGTACTGCTGGCGCAGGTACATCAGGCAGTGCAGCACGACATATTCGCTCATCCGCGTCGTCAGGTCGGGATCGACGACGCGCGCGATCGGCACCGTCGGCAGCTTGTCGTCGGCGAAGAGGAAATCGACGCCGGCCCCCAGCGAGAAGATCGCGGCGAGGTTGGGCAGCCCGGTCAGGCTGCCGACCGGGTGCTTCCAGCTCGCGACATAGTGGACGGCGCGGCGATCGAACGGCTCGCCGAGGACCACGATCGGCATCTCCGGCAGCAGTGCCTGGAACCGGGCCCGCCAGTCCTCGACATGCCAGCCCGTCATGGCCAGAAGCAAACTCATGCCGACACCCTCTCCGTGATCCGTTCCGCGACGAGAGCGCCGCGCGCCGCAGCCTCCCCGATCCGATAGGCCTTGCGCAAGCGCTGGCTGGCCGCCACGAAGCCCGCCTCGTCGCGGGCATGGACGACGCCAAGCGGACGATCAGGTCCGACCCGGTCGCCGAGACCGGCCAGTTCGACAATGCCCACGGCGTGATCGATTGGGTCCTGCGGCCGTACGCGTCCGCCGCCGAGAGCGACG
>NZ_JBIWYK010000416.1:0-2705 GCF_044752385.1 Allobosea sp. CER48
TATTGCGCCAACGGCGATCCTGACGTCCTCGCGAGCGGCGCTTGCCCGCCTATTCCAGCGGGGCCGTCCCGGCGATCTCGATGCCGAAGCCGCTCAGGCCGACGAAGGAGCGCGGCGAGGACGCCAGGTTCACGATCGAGCTTACGCCGAGATCGCGCAGGATCTGGGCGCCCAAGCCCACCTCGCGCCATTGTTGGCTGCGCAGGGCGTCGGCGTTCTCATCCTCGACGCTCTTGATCGGCACGCCGGCGCTGCCATCGCGCAGATAGACGAGCACGCCCTTGCCCTCCTGCTGGAAGTGCCGCAGCGCGCATTGCACGGCCCCCGCCCCTCCGAGCACGTCCGCGACCACATCCGCGCGGTGAAGCCGCGCCGGCACCTTCTCGCCGTCGCCGAGCTTGCCCATCACGAAGGCGAAGTGCTGGGTATCGTCGAAGGGCGTGATGTAGACATGGCCGGTCATCTCGCCGAACGCGGTCTTGACCGGGAAGGAATGAACCCGCTCGACCAGCTTCTCGCGCGACTGGCGATAGGCGATGAGGTCGGCGACCGTGATCTGCTTCAGCCCGTGCTTCTCGGCGAAGGCTGTGATCTGCGCGCCCTTCATCACGGTGCCGTCGTCATTGGCGAGTTCGCAGATCACGCCGACCGGCGGCAGGTCGGCGAGCTTGCACAGGTCGACGGCGGCCTCGGTATGGCCCGAACGCATCAGCACGCCGCCATCCTTGGCGATCAGCGGGAAGACATGGCCGGGGCGGACGAAATCGGCCGCGCCCATATTGCCGTTGGCCAGCGCACGCACCGTGTTGTTGCGCTGTTCGGCCGAGATGCCCGTGGTCAGTCCGTGCTTGACGTCCACGGTGATCGTGAAGGCGGTGCCGAGCGGGGCGTCGTTGGACGAGACCATCGGGTCGAGCCGCAGGCGCCGCGCCTCGGCCGTCGTCAGCGGCGCGCAGACGATGCCGCAGGTGTTGCGGATGATGAAGGCCATCTTCTCCGGCGTGCAGAGCGAGGCGGCGACGATGAGATCGCCCTCGTTCTCGCGATCATCGTCATCGGTGACGATGACGATCTCGCCGCGGGCGAAGGCTTCGACGGTCTCGGCGACTTTGTTGGTCATGGCAGCCTCGCGCGGCCCAGAGAGGCCAAGGAAGTCGTTGGGGGTGACGGCGCCGCCGGTGGCTGCGGCGATGCGCTCGGCGCTTTCGCGGGAGATCCAGGCGGCGGGATCGTTGCAGAGCGCGGTCACGCTGGCCGGCGACAGGCCGACCTGCTTGGCGAAGGCGCTGCGCGCGATCTTGTTCTGCCGGAGCCAGGCATCGAGCTTCATGACCGTAAGCTAGTACGGTCGCGCTTCATCCGCAATGAACGTGCGATGCATTTTCAGTATTGCTGAAATGCAAAGTTTCAGGCCGTCATGCTCTGGCTTGACCCGAGCACCTCATGACGAGAAGCCTCCCTTTGCCGGGAGCCTCCTTCGGCAAGAGATTCTCGGGTCTGCGCTGCGCTTCGCCCGAGAATGACGCCTGAGTCACTCCTGGAACGGCCAGCGCGGCTCCACGGCGCCGACCTGTCCGCGGTGACGCAGGTACTGGTCCGCCAGCACGCAGGCAACCATCGCCTCGCCGACCGGCACGGCGCGGATGCCCACGCAGGGATCGTGGCGCCCCTTGGTGAACATGTCGGCCTCGCCACCCGTCCGGGTCACCGTCGCGCGCGTCGCCAGGATCGAGGAGGTCGGCTTCACCGCGAAGCGGGCGACGATCGGTTGCCCGGTCGAGATGCCGCCGAGGACGCCGCCGGCATGGTTGGAGAGGAAGAGCGGGTGCCCGGCATTGCCGGCACGCATCTCGTCGGCGTTCTCCTCGCCGGACAGCTCGGCCGCCCCGAAGCCATCGCCGATCTCCACGCCCTTGACTGCGTTGATGCTCATGAGCGCGGCGGCGATCTCGGCATCGAGCTTGCCGTAGATCGGCGCACCCAGGCCAGCGGGCACGCCCTCGGCCACGATCTCCAGCACGGCCCCGATCGAGGAGCCGGACTTCCTGACGCCGTCGAGATAGCCCTCGAAGAAGGCTGCGGCCTTCGCGTCAGGGCAGAAGAAGGGATTGCGTCCGACCTCCTCCCAATCCCAGTTGGCCCGGTCGATCTTGTGCGGGCCGATCTGGACGAGCGCACCGCGCACCACCATGCCGGGCACGACCTTGCGTGCGATCGCGCCGGCCGCGACCCGCATCGCCGTCTCGCGCGCCGAGGAGCGCCCGCCACCGCGATAGTCGCGGATGCCGTACTTCACGTCGTAGGTGAAATCGGCATGGCCCGGCCGGTACTTGTCCTTGATGTCGGAATAATCCTTGGAGCGCTGGTCGACATTGTCGATGAGCAGCCCGATCGAGGTGCCTGTCGTCACCTGCACGCCGTCGCTCTCCCGCGCAAAGACACCGGAGACGATGCGGACCTGGTCGGGCTCCTGGCGCTGCGTGGTGAAGCGCGACTGGCCCGGTCGGCGCCGGTCGAGATCGCCCTGGATATCGGCCTCCGTCAGCGGGAGCAGCGGCGGGCAGCCATCGACCACGCAGCCGATGGCCGGACCATGGCTCTCGCCGAAGGTGGTGACGCGGAAGAGATGGCCGAAGCTGTTATGCGACATGGGAACCCGCTGCGTTGCGTATCGGCTCTTAAGCCGGATCGGCCTGCGGCGAAAC
>NZ_JBIWYK010000417.1:0-2695 GCF_044752385.1 Allobosea sp. CER48
CTTCGGCGCGTCCGGCTTGATGTCGACGGGCGGCAGCGGAGCCGGCGCCGGGAGCGAGGCGAGCTTGGCCTCGGCCTCCTTCAGCGCCGCATCGTCAGGCTTGGGAGCCTCGAAGTCCTTGATTTGATCGATCGGTTTGAAATCGGTGTTGAGCGCGCTCTGCACGGAGCCGCCGACATCCTCGACCTGCTTCTTCAGGTCGGCGAGTTCGGCCTCCCGCATCGCCTCGTTGAACTGCCCCTGGAACTCCGACGCCATTCGTCGCACCCGGGCGACCGTCTGGCCGACCGTGCGCAGGGCTTTGGGCAGATCCTTGGGGCCGATCACCACGAGCGCGACTGCGCCGATCAGCACCATTTCGCTCCAGGCGATGTCGAACATCGACGGCTCGTCCTCTCGGCGCGCCACCCTGCGGCCGTCGAGGCCGCGGGTTCAGAGCGCGCGCATCACCAAAACCGCGCCCTCGCGGACGCGCGCCGGATCAGGCCTTGTTGTCGGCCTTGGCCTGCGCCTGCGCAGCCGTGTTGCTCGCCTGGGTATGGTCGATCACCTTGGGATCGACATTCGTCGCGCTCGGCGCCGCCTCGTCATCCTCGGCCATGCCCTTCTTGAACGATTTGATGCCCTTGGCGACATCGCCCATCAGCTCGGAAACCTTGCCGCGCCCAAACAGCAGCATCACGATGACGCCGACGACGATCCAGTGCCAAATGCTCACGCCACCCATGGCGAAACTCCTCCGAAATTGCTCTGACCGGGCGCAGTCCCCAACCAAATCCCTGCCCGGTCGATCGCTCGGCGGCGGAACCTATTGATCCGCCGCGGGAAACACAAGGACTTCGTCGGACGGAATCTCGACACCGACCTCGTCGCCCACCGCGATCTCGTCCGACAGCGCGGCACGCACGGAGAGAGCCCGGTCGAAACCCTCCACGGCGATCAGCAGATGGTCGACCTCGCCGAGGAAGCGCCGCGCCACCAGCCGCCCCGCCAGATAGTAGCCCCTGGGCACGATCCGCACCCGATGAGGCCGGATGCAGGCGATCGCCTCGCTTCCGCCTGCCAGGCCGGGCGCCGGGAAGCGCCCGAGCGGCGTATCGACGGCGCCGTCCGAGACCCGGCCCTCGACCTCGGTAAAGTCGCAGAAAAATCGGGCGGCAAAGAGGCTGGCAGGCTTCCGGTAGAGCTCCTCGCCGGTGCCGATCTGGACGATGCGGCCCGCCCGCATGAGCACGATCCGATCGGCGATGCGCATCGCATCCTCGGGATCATGCGTCACGATGATCGACGTCGCGCCGGTCTCCTCCAGCAGTGCCGCCGTCTCGTCTCGCACCACGTCGCGCAGCCGGCGGTCGAGATTGGAGAAGGGCTCGTCCATCAGCAGCACGCCCGGCCGCGGCGCGATCGCGCGGGCAAGCGCGACCCTCTGCTGCTCGCCGCCGGAGAGCATATGCGGATAGGCGCCGTAGAAATCGGCCAGGCCCACGCGCGCAAGCGCCCTGAGCGCGGTCGCCTCCGCCGTTGCCGCGCCCTGCCCGCGCAGGCCGAAGCGGACATTCTCTCCGACGGTCAGATGCGGGAACAGCGCATAGTCCTGGAAGACGAAGCCGACGCCGCGATGCTCCGGCTCGACGAAGCGATCCGGCGCCGAGACGTCGCGCCCCTCCAGCAGGACGCGTCCGGCGCTCGGCCGCTCGACGCCGGCCGCGAGCCTGAGCAGCGTTGTCTTGCCGCAGCCCGACTGCCCCAGCAACGCGACGATCTCGCCCGGATCGACCGTCAGCGAAACGTCGGACAGCGCCGTCACCTCGTCGAAGCGCTGCGTCACCCCCTCGAATCCCAGCGCCATCGGGATCGCCGCACCGGCCGTCCCGCGCCGGCCCCAGCCGAGCCATCCCGCTTTCGTTTCCGCCAAGTTCGAAAAAGCTCCGGCTGTTCCGGCCCGGCCGGATGCCGGGACGCACCTACCCCTGTTGCGGCCCGCTTTCACCGTCGTCAAGCGGACTGAACAGATCGCCGAGCGGATCCTCGTCGTCCCGCAGTCCGGGATCGTCGTCAGGCACGGGCACGGTGAGGTCCCGCGTCAGCTGGCCCTCGATGAAGCCTGAGCCCTTCAGTTCCTCCAGCCCCGGCAGGTCGTCGATGCGATCGAGCCCGAAATGATCGAGGAAGCCGGGCGTCGTGCCGTAGGTCACGGGACGGCCGGGCGACCGGCGCCGGCCGCGCAGCCGGACCCAGCCGGCCTCAAGCAGGATATCGAGCGTTCCCTTGGCGGTGGCTACGCCCCGGATATCCTCGATCTCGGCGCGCGTGACCGGCTGGTGATAGGCGATGATCGACAGCACCTCGAGCGCGGCGCGCGACAACCGGCGCGGCGGCTCCGCCTCGGCTGCGAGCAGATAACCGAGATCGGCGGCCGTGCGGAAAGCCCAGCCGCCTGCAACCTGCCGCAGGTTGACCCCGCGCGTGGCATAGCTCTCCGCGAGATGGGCCAGCACCCGCTCGATCGCGATACCGGCCGGGATGGCCCGTTCCAATCCTTCGGCCGGCATCGGAGCGGTGGATGCGAAGAGCAGCGCCTCGACGATGCGCAGCGCCTGCGCGAAGGCGTCCGCCTCGCCGCCATCCTCGGCATCGACAGGTTCGGCCGTCGCAGCGGTCATGAGGCATCCTTGCCGACGAAGGGCAGTGCCGC
>NZ_JBIWYK010000418.1:0-2693 GCF_044752385.1 Allobosea sp. CER48
CGTCCGGAACCGGCACCGCCACGCCGGACCCTGTCCAGACCGTGACCGGGGTCGGCGATCTGCCGGCCGGCTTCGGCAGCGCCGGGCTGCGCAAGGCGGCCTTCGACGGCGATGCCCGCGCGGTCTACGAACTTGCCAGCAAGGCCGCCGACGGGCCGGCAGCGCAGCGCGATGCCAAGCTCGCCCTGCGCCTGTTCGAGCGCGCTGCCATCGCGGGGCTGGCTCCGGCCCAGTTCCGGGTCGGCAACATGTTCGAGAAGGGCATCGGCACGCAGCGCGATCTCTCGCTTGCCCGGATCTGGTACCAGCGCGCGGCCGAGCGCGGCAACGCCAAGGCCATGCACAATCTCGCGGTGCTCCATGCCGAAGGCATCACCGGCAAACCCGATTATGCCACAGCAGCCGAGTGGTTCCGCCGCGCGGCAGAGCTCGGCGTGCGCGACAGCCAGTACAATCTTGCGGTCCTGCTCGGGCGGGGCCTCGGCACGACGGCCGACGTCAACCAGTCCTACGTCTGGTTCTCGGTCGCCGCGAGCCAGGGGGATGAAGATGCCGCCCGCAAGCGAGACGAGGTCGCACAGCGCCTGAAGCCGGAAGAACTCGCCGCCGCCAAGGCGACCGCCGCGAGCTGGAAGCCGAACGTCCTGGACACCGTCGCCAACGAGGTGACGGCGCCGGCGAAGGGCTGGGACGCCGGCCCGACGGCCGCGGCGGCGAAACCCGCCAAGCCGGCACGCATCTGAGCCGGACGCCGCGCTGTCATGCTTTCGACGTGTTGACGCGACAGGAAAAACGATAGTCCTCTAGGGCGGGCCGGGAACGGCCCGTCTTCCATTTCAGCAACAACTCTTAACCCGGGCGGTTCAGTCTGGGACAAATCGGTGCAAGCCATGGCGATGCATCGACCTGCGAGGGATAAGCGTGCAGATCTACCTGCCGATCGCGGAGCTTCCGATCAGCGTGCTGATGGTGCTCGGCCTGAGCGGCGCGGTCGGCTTCATCTCCGGCCTGTTCGGCGTCGGCGGCGGATTCCTGCTCACGCCCCTTCTGATCTTCCTCGACATCCCCCCGGCCGTCGCGGTCGCGACGGTGGCGGCGCAGGTCGCGGGCTCGTCGATGACCGGCGTGCTGACCTATTTCCGGCGCAGGGCCCTCGACCTCAAGCTCGGCGGGGTGCTGGTCAGCGGCGGCATCGTCGGCACCGTGCTGGGCGTCCTGTTCTTCAACACCATGCGCCGCCTCGGCCAGCTCGAACTGGTCATCACGCTGTCCTATGTCACGCTTTTCTCGATCATCGGCGGGCTGATGCTCTACGACGCGTTGCGCGCCATGCTGCGCGTGAGGGCGGGCAAACCCGCACGGCTGAAGCGGCGCGGCGGCATGCATCCCTGGTGGATGGGCCTGCCCTTCCGCCAGCGCTTCTATCGTTCCGGCCTCTATTGCAGTGTGCTCCCGATCGCCCTGCTGGCCGTCGTCATCGGCTTCATCGGGGCCGTGCTCGGCGTCGGCGGCGGCTTCATCCTTGTGCCTGGGCTGATCTACTTCTTCCGGATTCCGCCGGCGGTGGTGGTCGGCACCTCGCTCTTCCAGATCCTGGTGACGATGACGGGCGCGACCGTGCTGCACGCCGTCACCAACCAGTCCGTGGACCTGATCCTGGCGACGCTGCTGCTGGTCGGCGGCGTCATCGGCGCGCAGTTCGGCGGCCGTGCGGCGCGCAACCTCAACGTCGAATCCTTCCGGCTGCTGCTGGCGCTGCTGATCCTCTCCGTCGGCCTGCGCTTTGCCATCGAGCTCTTCATTCCGCCGACCGAACCCTTCTCCGTCGTCGTGCCGGAGAGTGCGCGATGATCCGCCTCCTCGTCCTCCTCGCAGCGCTCGCCGCCGGGTTCACCGGGACGAACCTGCGCGCCGAGACGCTGATCGCGGCGATGTCCAGCCATCAGATCCAGATCACCTCGAACTACACCGGCAGCCAGCTGACGGTTTTCGGGCTGGTCGAACGCGACGGGCGGACGGTCGCGCGGGGCGATCCCTACGACATCGTCATCACCGTCCGCGGCCCCCGCCGCATGCTGCTGGTGCGCGAGAAGGAGCGGCTCGGCCCGATCTGGATCAACCGGACGCAGCGCCGTTTCCCGGACAACCCCGTCTTCCTGCACGTCGCCAGCAACCGGCCGATCACGGAGATGATGAGCCCCGATACGGCCCGGCGCGGGCGCATCGGCCTCGCCAATGCCGAATTACCGCAAGGCAACTGGGTCGATCTCGATCCTGGCTCGCTCCGCTTTCGCGAAAGCCTGATCCGGATCATGCAGGCGAAAGGCCTCTACGGCTACGAGGAACGCGGCGTCACCTTCCTGTCGAACAGCCTGTTCAGCGCTCCGATCGACATCGCGGCGACCGCCCCGACGGGCTCCTATACCGTCGACATCGTGCTCTATACCGGCGGCGTCCCCCTCGCCCGCCAGCAGACCAATTTCGAGGTGATCAAGACGGGCATCGAGCAGCGGCTCGCCCTGGCGGCCTATGACTGGTCGCTGTTCTACGGCTTCGCCACGGTGCTGCTGGCGCTGTTCCTCGGCTGGAGCGCAAGCGTGATCTTCCGGCGCGACTGAGCGGCAGGCCGCTCAGCCCAGCAAGCCGCCATAGGGCAGGAAGGGAACGCTGGCGCCCGCTTCCAGCCGCTCCAG
>NZ_JBIWYK010000419.1:0-2692 GCF_044752385.1 Allobosea sp. CER48
TTTCCTTGACATCGCCGTCGTCACGCCGAAAGAAGACGCGGACTGATCGGAGAGTTTCCCGCGCGTGACCAAGCCGCCGCTCGACATCCTGCTCTGCGCCCCGCGCGGCTTCTGCGCCGGGGTCGTGCGCGCCATCGACGCGGTCGAGAAGGCGCTGGCCCTGCATGGCGCGCCGGTCTATGTCCGGCACGAGATCGTCCACAACAAATACGTCGTCGAATCCCTGAAGCGGAAGGGCGCGGTCTTCGTCGCCGAGCTCGACGAGGTGCCGGACGAGACCCGGCCGGTCATCTTCTCGGCCCATGGCGTCGCCAAGGCGGTGCCGGCGGCGGCGAAGGCGCGCAACCTCTTCGCCATCGACGCCACCTGCCCGCTGGTGACGAAGGTGCATCGCGAGGCCGAGGTCCACCACAAGCGCGGCCGCCACATCCTGCTCGTCGGCCATGCCGGCCATCCCGAGGTCATCGGAACCATGGGCCAGCTGCCCGAGGGCGCGATCACGCTGATCGAGACGCTGGAGGATGTCGCCGCGCTGACCGCGCCCGTCGGCCAGCCGCTCGCCTATGTCACGCAGACCACGCTCTCGGTCGACGACACCCGCGGCATCGTCGAGGCGCTGCAGGCCCGCTTCCCGGACCTGATCGCGCCGCACAAGGAAGACATCTGCTACGCCACGACCAACCGCCAGGAGGCGGTGAAGCGCGTCGCGCCGCAGGTCGACGGGCTGATCGTCGTCGGTTCGCCCAATTCCTCGAACTCGCAGCGCCTGCGCGAAGTCGCCGAGCGCGCCGGCTGCCCGGTCGCGCGGCTCGTCCTGCGCACCGACGAGATCGACTGGTCGGTCTTCGGCAACATCAGCAGCCTCGGTATCACAGCCGGCGCGAGCGCCCCGGAGGTGCTGGTCGAGGAGATCATCGACGCCTTCGCCGCGCGCTACGAGGTCCGCGTCGAAACCGTCTCGACGGCCGACGAGAATGTCTTCTTCCCGCTGCCGCGCGAGCTGCGCGGCGAGGCAACGCCGACCGCGGCCGAGTAACCCCGGCAGAGGCCTTTCCGAGCGCGCCGATCCCGGCGCGCGTGTCGGGAATGCGCCGAGCCAATGAGCAAGAGAGCCTGATCTTGGCCGTCTACACCGAAGTGCCCGATGACGAGATGGCCGCCTTCGTGGCGCGCTATGGCATCGGCGACCTGCTTTCCGCCAAGGGCATCGCCGAAGGCGTCGAGAACTCGAACTACCTGCTGCACACCACGCAGGGCACCTACATCCTCACCCTCTACGAGAAGCGGGTGAACCCGGACGACCTGCCGTTCTTCCTCGGCCTGATGCAGCATCTCGCCTCGCGCGGGCTGATCTGCCCCCAGCCGGTGCAGGATTCGCGCGGCGAGATGCTCGGCCGCCTCGCCGGGCGCCCCGCGGCGATCGTCACCTTCCTCGACGGGCTTTCGGTGCGCCGCCCCACGGCCGGCCACTGCCAGGAACTCGGCCGCGGCCTTGCGCTGATGCACGAGGCCGGCGCCGATTTCACGATGGAGCGGGTGAATGCGCTCTCCGTGCCGGGCTGGCGCCCGCTCGCGCACCAGGCCGGCCCCGATGCGGACAAGGTCTCGCCCGGCCTCGCCCGCCGGATCGCGGCCGAGATCGCCGTGCATGAGGCGAACTGGCCCAAGGACCTGCCGCGCGGCGTGATCCATGCCGATCTTTTCCCCAACAACGTCTTCTTCATCGGCAGCCGCCTGTCGGGGCTGATCGACTTCTACTTCGCCTGCACCGACGCGTATGCCTACGACCTGGCGATCTGCCTGAACTCCTGGTGCTTCGAGGCCGACGGCTCGTTCAACCTGACCAAGGGCCAGGCGCTGCTCGCCGGCTACGAGTCAGTCCGCCCGTTGAATGCGGCGGAGATCGAGGCGCTGCCGCAGCTCTGCCGCGGTTCGGCCCTGCGCTTCCTGCTGACCCGACTGGTCGATTGGCTCAACGTGCCGCCGGGTGCGCTGGTCAAGCCGCATGACCCGCTCGAATACGACCGCAAGCTCGCCTTCCACCAGCGCGTCGCCGACGCTCGCGAATATGGGCTGAAGCGGTGAGCGATACTGTCGAAGTCTGGACGGACGGTGCCTGCTCGGGAAATCCGGGCTCCGGCGCGCTTGGGGCTTGTCCCATTCGCGCAGCTGAAAATCGCCGGGGCCGGCCATGAGCGATACTGTCGAAGTGTGGACGGACGGCGCCTGCTCGGGCAATCCCGGCCCCGGCGGCTGGGGGGCCATCCTGACTTTTAACGGCGTCGAGAAGGAGCTCTCCGGCGGCGAGCCGCAGACGACCAACAACCGCATGGAGCTGATGGCGGCGATCGCGGCGCTCGAGGCGCTGAAGCGGCCGGTCACGGTCGCGCTTCACACCGACAGCCAGTATCTGCGCCAGGGCATCACCGGCTGGATTCATGGCTGGAAGAAGAACGGCTGGAAGACGGCCGACCGCAAGCCCGTCAAGAACGCCGAGCTCTGGCAGCGGCTCGAGGCGGCGCTGGGCCGCCACAAGATCGAGTGGAAATGGGTCAAGGGACATGCCGGCGACGAGATGAACGAGCGCGCCGACGCGCTGGCGCGCGCCGGCATGGCGCCGTTCAAGGCCTCGCGCTAGCGCGGCGGGCGGGTTGCTTGCCTGCCCGGAGTCCGGGCAGGCGGTCGCGGGCGC
>NZ_JBIWYK010000420.1:0-2674 GCF_044752385.1 Allobosea sp. CER48
CGTTCAGATCCATGTCGGCGATCGGCGTGCCGACGGGATCGTCATTGACCGCGGTCACGGCGACGGTCACCAGCGCGGTGCTGAAACCGCCCTGGCCGTCGGTGATGCCATAGACGATCGTGTCGGTGCCGTTGAAGTTCGGGTTCGGCGTGTAGATCAGTGTCCCATCGGCGGTGACGCTGACCGTGCCGTGACCGGCTCTCGGCACGAAATCCGGATCGAGCGTCAAGCTGTCGCCGTCAGGGTCGATATCGTTCGACAGCACCGGGATCTCGAGCGGTGTGTCCTCCGGCGTCGTCGCGCTGTCGTTGACAGCCGTCGGCGCCGGATTCGTCACGATGACCCGGTAGGTTCGCTCCGTCGTGCCGTCATGGCCGTCGCTGGCGATCACGGTCACGGTGTAGATGCCGTCGCCATTGTCCCCGCCCTGGCTTGCGTCGGCGGAGAGCGTGCCGAAGATGCGGCCCGTCATGCCGTCGTAGTCGAGCCCCGGCGGAAGGCCGGCGATCACGAAGCTGATCGCCTCGCCCTCGACATCGCTGAAGAAGCTGCCGACATTGTAGTCGATCGCCTCGCCGTCGGAGCGGGTGCGGTCCGGCAGCGTGCCGGCGATCGGCAGGTCGTTCACGCCATTGACCGTGACCACGACGGTGGCGGTGTCGGTCTCGCCGCCCGCATTGGTGACCTGATAGGTGATCGTGGTGGTGCGGGTTTCGCCGGCGCGCAGCACGTCGAAATCGGTGCCGGGGTCGAAGCTGAGATTCCCCGCGGCATCGATGGTGAAGCTGCCGCCCTGCGAGCCGCGAACGGCCTGGCCGACATTGCCCGCCACGCCGTCGACCGCGGTTACCGTGAGCGTGCCGCCGCCGACGTCGTCGTCATTCGACAGGACGTTGCCGGTGGCGCTCTCGTTCTCGCCGACCTCGAAGCTGTCGTTGGCGGCCAGCGCCGGGGTGCTCAGCACCTCCCAGGTGAAGGTCGTCGTCGTCGCGCCACCATTGCCGTCGCTGGCGGTGACCGTCACCGTGTAGGGGCCGCCCGTGGACGCATCGGGCGGCAGCGTGCCCGAGATGATCCCCGTCTCGGGATCGTAGGTCAGCCCCGGCGGCAGGCCGCTGATCGCGAAATCGAGATCGTCGCGGTCCGCGTCGCTGAAATAGCTGCCGATGTCGAGCAGAACGGCCTCGCCGTTATGGTCGCTGACGGTCGGGATCGGCGCCGCCACCGGCGCATCGTTGACCGGATTGACCGTCACGACGATCACGGCGCTCGAGATGCCGCCATTGCCGTCGGAGATCTCGTAGACGATCGTGTCCGTGCCGTTGAAATTGGCGTTCGGCGCATAGGTGATCACGCCATTCGCGATCGTCACCGTGCCATTGCCGGCACTGGCCGCGGTGAGGGTGAGCGCGTCGCCGTCCGGATCGCTGTCGTTGAGCAGCGGCGAGATCTCGACCGGCGTGTCCTCGTCGGTCGTCGCGGTGTCGTTGACAGCGATCGGTCCCGGATTCGTGACCGTGAGGGTGAACGTGGCGGAGCGGGTGGCGGTGCCGTCGCTGGCGGTGACGGTCACCGCATAGACGCCGCCGTCGCCGCCCTGGCTGGCATTGCGGTCGATGGTGCCGGTGACGATGCCGGTCAGCGGGTCGATCGTCAGGCCGGCGGGCAGGCCCTCGATCCCATAGGTCAGCGTGTCGCCGTCGACATCGCTGAAGAAGGCGCCGAGATCGTAGCTGAAGCTCTGGCCGTCCGCGCGCGTGCTGTTCGGGATCGGCGCGACGTCGGGCTGGTCGTTCGCCGGCGTGACCGTGACCGTCACGGTCGCCGTGGCGATGCCGGAATTGCCGTCGTCGATCGTATAGCTGAAGGTCTCGACGCCGTTGAAATTGGCGTCGGGCGAGAAGCGCAGCGTCTCCACGCCGCCGACGCTTATCAGCGCGACCGAGCCGTTGGCGGTGACGACCGGCGGGCCGCCGACCGTCAGTGCGACGCCGTTGACGCGGATGATGCCGCCGGTATCGCCGTCCGGATCGCTGTCGTTGGCCAGCACGGGGATATCGACCGGCGTATCCTCGGCCGTCGTCGCCGTGTCGTTGTTGGCCAGGGGCGGCCGGTTGAGAACGGTATAGGTGAAGCTCGCCACCGTGCTGGCGCTGCCGTCGCTGGCGGTGATCTGCACGGTATAGCTCGCGCTGCCCGTCGGCCCCGATGCGTCCGGCAGGATGCTGCCGGAGATCAGCCCGGTGGCGGGATCGTAGGTCAGTCCCGGCGGCAGCCCCGTGACCGTGTAGCCGAGGTCGTCGCCATCGGGGTCGCTGAAGAAGGCGCTTGCATCGAGAGAAACGTTGTCGCCGTCATGGACGGTGCGATCGACGATCGGGCTCGCCACCGGCGGGTCGTTGACGGCGCCGACCGCAACGGTGACGGTTGCCGTGGCGGTGCCGCCCTGGCCGTCCGAGATCGTATAGACGATCGTGTCCGTGCCGTTGAAATTGGCGTTGGGCGTGTAGGTGATCGAACCGTCCGGCAGGAAGGTCACGGTGCCGTTGCCGGCGCTCGCCGAGACGAGCTGAAGTGCGTCGCCATCCGGGTCGCTGTCGGCTCCGGCCGCGCCGCCCAGTGTGCCGGCGCCGGTGATGACGTTGAATACGGCCTGCGTATCCTCGTCGACGGC
>NZ_JBIWYK010000421.1:0-2669 GCF_044752385.1 Allobosea sp. CER48
CCCGAGCGACGGGAGTGGGCGTGAGCCCGCTCCTCAGAACGCTTCCTCCCAGTCCCGGCTGAGGCGCATCGCGCAGTTGATCAGCCCGACCATCGAATAGGTCTGGGGGAAGTTGCCCCAGAGCTCGCCGGTCTTGAGGTCGGCATCCTCCGAGAGCAGGCCGAAGCTGTTGCGGCGTTTCAGGATGCGCTCGAACAGCTCCTTGGCCTCCTCGCTGCGCCCGATCGTGTTCAGCGCATCGACGTACCAGAAGGCGCAGATCAGGAAGCCGGTGTGCATGTACCCGAAATCGTCCTGCGTCGCGTAGCGCAGCAGCAGGTCGCCGCGCTTGAGGTCGCGGCCGATCGCTTCGACGGTGGCGATGAAGCGGGCGTCGTCCGGCTTGACGAAGCCGATCTCGGCGAGCAGCAGCAGCGTCGCGTCGAGATCATGGCCGCCGAAGGTCGAGACGAAATGGCCTTTCTCGCCGTTCCAGATGCGCTCGGCGATGATGCCCTTGAGCCGCTTTGATTCCGCCTTCCAGTATTCCTTGCGGTCGGCGCGCCCCAATGTGCCGGCGATGCGCGCCAGCCGGTCGCAGGCGGCCCAGCACATCACGCTGGAGAATGAGTGCACCGCTTCCTTCTCGCGCAGCTCCCAGGGACCGGCATCAGGCTTGTCGAAGACGGCGATCGCCAGTTCGCCCATGCGCTCGAGCTGGCCGAACAGGGTGTCCTTGCCCGGCTGGATCAGGCGGCGATCGAAGAAGGAATGCGTCGCGGCCAGCACGACCGCGCCGTAGCCGTCGTTCTGGATCTGCACGGCTGCGCCATTGCCGAAGCGCACGGGCTGATGGCCGCGATAGCCTGCCAGGTTCTTGGCCTCGAACTCGATCAGCGATCCGCCACGCGTGATCGGGTAGAGCGGTGGCAGATGCTCGGCCCCGCTTTCCGAGAAGGTGTCGACGATATTGGTGATGAAGCCGAGATAGTCCTCCATCGTCCGCGTCGTCCCGAGGCGGTTGAGCGCATGGACGACGAAATAGGCGTCTCGCAGCCAGCAATAGCGGTAGTCCCAGTTGCGCTGCGTGCCGGGCGCTTCGGGGATCGAGGTCGTGAGCGCGGCGACGATCGCGCCGGTCTCCTCGAAGGAGCAGAGCTTCAGCGTGATCGCGGCCCGAATCACCTCGCGCTGATATTCGAACGGGATCGAGAGCGACCGCACCCAGTCGCGCCAGTAATCGGTGGTCTTGTCGAGGAATTCGCGCGAGGTCGTCTCGATCTCGGCGCGCAGCGCCTCGTCAGAGCCGACGAAGAAGGAATAGGCCTGGTCGACGGCGAAGGGCGTGCTCTCCATGACGTAGGATATCGGGGCGTTCGTCGTCAGCCGGATCGTCTGGTCGGCGCCGACGAACCGGATATGGTTGGAGCCGCGCGTGATTTCGTCGGGCTCCTCGCCGATGCCCAGGCAGGGCTTGAGCAGGACGCGGATGCGCGGCCGCCCGGATATCCGGCGCACGCGGCGCACCAGCTGCGGGGGGCGGAAGAAGCGTTCGTAGCGCACGAAGCGCGGCGCGAAGTCGAGGATCTCGATGGCGTTGCCCTGGTCGTCCGACAGGACGGAGGACAGGATCGCGGTGTTGTCGAGATAACCCTGTTCGCAACGGGTCATGCCGACGAGCTCGATGGCGAAGTAGCCCTTCTCGGGCTCGTCGTTGTCGGCTCCCGCCTGGTTGTCGATCAGGGAGCAGAATACCGGGTCGCGATCGAATCGCGGGAAGCAGCCCCAGACGATGCGGGCGCGCCGGTCGACGAGTGCGGCGATCGAGCAGTTTCCGATGACGCCGAGGTCGAGCGAAGCGGAGTGCTGCCCCGCGGCCGTGGTCGTTACGGTCATGGCAAGACCCTTAGTTCTGGGAGAAGCTGGAGGCGGTGAGGCCGCCATTCTCGGCCGCCTCGACAAGGATATGCCGCAAGGCGGTCGGCGAGGCGAGCCGGATCGCCGCGAGGCTGTCTCGATCCGCGCCGATGCGGATCGAGAGGCCGCCCATCGCGTTGACGGCCTCGAATCCGTCCTCGTCGGTGATGTCGTCTCCGATGAAGACGGGCCGGCGGCCGGCATAGACCGGCGTCGCCATCAGCCAGGCGATGGCGTTGCCCTTGCTCGCTCCGGCGGGCACGATTTCGGCGACGGACTTGCCCTCCTGCAGCCGCACGCCCGGCCCGAGCCTGGCGGCGGCCTTGCGCATCAGGTCGAGTGCCTCGTCCTTCAATGCCGGCGCGAGCCGCCAGTGCAGCGCGACCGAGATGCGCTTGTCCTCGACGATGATGCCGACATGGCCGTTGGCGAAGCGGACGAGGTCGCGCACGGCCTCGCGCATGTTCTCCGGCGCATCGGATTGAGCGCGAAGATCGCCGCCGATGCGGATTTGCGCGCCGTGCAGCCCGGCGATGTCGAAGCGGTGGGGCGCAAGCATCTCGTCCAGAAAGGCGATCGGGCGTCCCGAGACCAGGGCCAGGGCGCCCCCGAGCTGAGTGCGCAGGCTTTCCAGCGCGGGTGCGACCCGCCGGTCAAGCTGGACGTCTTCGGGCGAGGGGGCGATCTCGACGAGCGTTCCGTCGAAGTCCAGGAACAGAGCGATCTGTTCCGCCTCCGCAGCGATATCGCGGGCGCTTTGAGCGATTACCGGT
>NZ_JBIWYK010000422.1:0-2648 GCF_044752385.1 Allobosea sp. CER48
CCCATACGCCACGCACGCCCCCACGCCCGTTTGCCGGCGGACACAAGTCCGCGACAAGCATTGGGAATGCAGCAGCTTGGCTATAAACTTGCAAGCGTTTGTTAACCAAGCGGGAGCAGCCTCGACGCATCCGGCAAGCTTTCATTCCGTGACAGGAGAGGAGGTGGCGATGGTCTCGACGGACTTCATCAGGCAGCTGGAAGGCTACGGGCTGACGACGGCGACTATCCTCTACCGGATGCCGGATCATCTCAGCGTCCTGCAGACCTATATCTGGCAGCAATATGATGTGGCCCCCCGCTTTCCGGTGCTGAAGGATTTCCTGGCGTTCTGGCGACGAGAGCTCGACGGGCCGCTTCATTCGGTGACGGTGACGCATTCGCGGCTGATCCGGCCGGCGGAGATCCGCAACCTGGGTTGTGAACTGCATCTCCAGTAGGCGGCGCGGAGGCTTCGGCTCTGACCGTCGAGCATTGAGAACCTGCGCCGGGCGTGCTTGTTGGCAGGCATGCGACCATGTTAGGCGGACGCTTCCGCTCTGGCACGGCCTGCTCTCTTGTCATCCTCCCTGCGCACCTCCGGACTTCTGACGGCGCTCGCCGGCCTGCCCGGGGAACGGCTGGCTGTCGGCACCATCGTCGCTGCCCTGCAGGACCGTGCCTATGCCCTGCTCGTGGTGCTGCTCGGCCTGCCGAACTGCCTGCCGATGCCGCCGCCCATCCCGCTGGTCTGCGGCCTGGTCCTGGCCTTCGTCGCACTGCAGATGCTGACGGGGCGACGCATGCCGTGGCTGCCGCGGGTGTTGCTGGCGCGCAGCATCGGCAAGCCGGAGCTCAACCGCGCGGTTGAACGGGCGCTGCCGGCCCTGATCCGGCTCGAGCGCTTCTCTCGCCCGCGGCTGACGATGCTGGGCAGCCCCTATGCGATTCCCGTACTGGGCCTCGTGATCCTGGTTCTGGCTCTGGGCCTCATCGTGGCGGCGCCCTTCATCGGACAGATTCCGCTCGGCCTCGCCGTCTGCCTGGTCGGGTTGGGGCTCGTCGAGCGCGACGGTGTGTTGATCATCATCGGCGCGGTCTTCGGCGCGGCCGGCCTGTTGCTGAGCGCCGGGTTCGCCTACGCGATTTTCAGCGGGATACACGAACTGCTGTTCTGATGCCGCAGTCAGGCGGCGGCGAGAACCTCGGCGAAGGGATTGTCGAGCGTAAGCAGGCGGTCGATCTCGTCGGCCGGCACGGCCTTCGAGAACAGGAAGCCCTGCAGTTCATGGCAGCCGATCGCCTGCAGGAAGCGATGCTGTTCCACCGTCTCGACGCCTTCCGCGCAGACGCGCAGGCCGAGCGCCCGGCCGAGATGAGCCATCGAGTGGACCAGGATGGCGGATTCGCCGGTCGCTTCCATGTACTCGAGGAAGGAGCGATCGATCTTGATCTTGTCGAAGGCGAAGCGCCGCAAATAGATGAGGCTCGAGTAGCCGGTGCCGAAATCGTCGAGCGCCAGCCCGACGCCATGGGCGCGGATATCCATCATCGCTGATTCGGCCGCGTCGGCATCCTCGATCAGCACGCCTTCCGTAAGTTCCAGTTCGAGCTGGGCGGGGTCGAACGCGGTTTCGTCGATGATGCGGATGACGTTGGCGACGAAATCCTTGTGGCGGAACTGGATCGGCGAGACGTTCACAGCCAGACGGATGTTCGGCCAGCGCTTGGCCTCGAAACAGGCGCGACGCAGCACCCATTCGCTCAGCGGCACGATCAGGCCGCGCTCCTCGGCGATGGCGATGAAGTCCGATGGTGGAATCATGCCGTGAACCGGGTGAGGCCAGCGCACCAGTGCCTCGATGCCGATGATCGTCGACCCGTCGACCGAAACCTGAGGCTGGTAGTGCAGAGTCAGTTCGTCATTGTCGATGGCGCGGCGCAGATCGTCCTCGACCATCCGCTTGAGCTGCAGCGAGCGGTGCATCTGCGACTCGAAGAAGGCAAAGCGGTTTCGCCCGCTGTTCTTGGCCTGATAGAGCGCGGTGTCGGCCAGTCGCAGCAGGGTCTCGCGGTCGGCGCCGTCTCGCGGGGACAGGGCGATGCCGAGCGAGCAGCCAATCGTGACCTCGATCCCCATGACGATAAAGGGCTCGGTGAGGCGGGCGAGGATGCGTTCGGCCAGCGCCGTGCAGCCGACCGGAGTCGCGGCATGGGTCACGATGATGCCGAATTCGTCGCCGCCAAGGCGCGCGACGGTATCGCCGCCCTGCGTCGCGCCGGAAAGGCGCGTTGCCACCTGCCGGATCAATTCGTCGCCCGCGGTGTGGCCGTAGGTATCGTTCACGGCCTTGAAGCGATCGAGATCGATCAGCAGGACGGCGAGGCCGGGGCCGTCCTTGCGCAGGCCGGCGAGCGTCTGGTCGAGGGTCAGGTCGAAGCTGCGGCGGTTGGGCAGGAGCGAAAGCTCGTCCTGCCCCGCCAGGCGCTGGATTTGCCGCTCCCGCAGCTCGATCTGCCCTGCAGCGGCACGCAGGCGCTGCACGACGAAGATGAAGATTGCCGAGAACAGCAGCGCGACCGCGATCAACGCCCAGAGGAACCTGTGCAGCATCACGTCGCCGGGACGTGCCGGCGCCCAGGTCAGCCACCCGCTGATCGATCCGTCGG
>NZ_JBIWYK010000423.1:0-2648 GCF_044752385.1 Allobosea sp. CER48
GCTCGGCGCCGGCACCGGGATTTGACGGCGCCACCTTTCCGCCCTAATCGTCGCTGCGACGGTTCCCTCACGGGATCAAAAGGGAACGCGGTGCAGGTGGCCAGCCACTTCATGCCGCGGCTGCCCCCGCAACTGTAAGCGGCGAGCCTTTCGCCACATGCCACTGGGGCCTCGGACCTGGGAAGGCGGCGTGAAGGCACCGACCCGCGAGCCAGGAGACCTGCCGTCAGCCGTGGTCACACGCGGACACGTTCGGACGGGGTGAGCCGATCGCTGATTCGACTGTTTGCCGCCTCTCGCGCGGCCGATGGGAGATCGCGTTCGCGGTGACGTGCCACTGACGTCAACGCCCGAGGTCCCATCGTGAACGTCTTCCTCCCGGCCGCCGGACGCGGCCGCCTGCTGCTCTCCGCTTCGCTGCTCGCCCTGGCCTGCTCCGCTCCCGCGCTGGCGCAGGGCGATACCGGCGCTGTCTCGCTCGACGACATCGTGGTCAGCGCCACCGGCACGCCCACCCCGGCCCGCGAGATCGCGAGTTCGGTCACCGTCATCACCGCGAAGGAGATCGAGCAGCAGCAGCGCCGCACCCTGCCGCAGGCGCTCGCCACCGTGCCGGGCCTCAACATCGTGCAGACGGGTGGCCCGGGTGGCCTGACATCGGTCTTCATGCGCGGCACCAACTCCAACCACGTCAAGGTGCTGGTCGACGGCATCGAGGCCAACGACCCGTCGACGCCGAACCGCTCCTTCGACTTCGGCTCGATGCTGACCGACGACATCGAGCGGATCGAGGTGCTGCGTGGCCCGCAGAGCGGCCTCTACGGCGCGAACGCGCTGGGCGGCGTCATCTCGATCACCACGAAGCGCGGGGACGGGCCGCCGAAGGCCACCGCGCGCATCGAGGCGGGCTCTCACGGCACCTTCAACCAGTCGGCCGGGTTCGGCGGCGGCGACGATCGCTTCAACTACGCCTTCAACGTCGCGCATTTCCGCACCGATGCGACCGAGGTGACGCCGCCGAACCTCGTGCCTCCCGGGCGGCGCATCAATCCCAACGCCTTCGACAACTACAGCTATTCCGGCCGCGTCGGAGTCGCGCTCGGCGAGACGCTGACGCTCAACTGGATCGGGCGCTATCAGGACGGGCAGTTGCGCTACACCGGCGATACCGGCTTTCCCAGCCTACCGGCGCCCTATCGCTCGCTCCAGAACTACGCCCAGGCCTTCACCCGCGGCGAGGTCGTGTGGGATCCGTTCGGCGGGCGCTTCGTCAACACGTTCGGCATTTCCTATACCAACCAGGACCGGGCGACGCGGACGGCCAACGGCAACACCGGCATCCTCGGCCTGCCCAACGAGAACCTTGGCGAGCGCACCAAGATCGACTGGCGCGGCAATCTCGAGATCGCCAGGGGCCACAACCTGCTGATGGGCCTGCAATACGAGCGCGAGCGGCTGGACACGGCGAGCCTCGCCGCCTCCAACGGCAACAAGGCCGCCTATCTCGAGTACCAGGGCAACATCCAGGATCGCTATTTCCTGGCGGCGAACATCCGGCACGACAACGACGACAGCTATGGCGGCCACACCACCTACCGCATCGCGCCGGCCGTCATCATCCCCGGCTCCGAGACCAAGCTGAAGGCGAGCTACGGCACGGCCTTCAAGGCGCCGACGCTGAGCGAGCTCTTCATCGACTATCGCCCCGGCTTCAACTTCTACGGCAACCCGAACCTGAGCCCGGAAGAGAGCCGCGGCTGGGACATCGGCTTCGAGCAGCCGCTCTTCGACAAGCGCATGCAGCTCGGTGCCACCTGGTTCCAGAACGACATCGACAACCTCATCGTCCAGAATACGGCCCGCACCTCCTACGCCAATATCGGAAAGGCCGAGACCAAGGGCGTCGAGGCCTTCGCCGCGCTGGAGATCTCGCCGCAGTTCCGCGTCCGCGCCGACTACACCTTCACCCTGGCCAAGGACGAGATCGCCCACCAGGAACTGCTGCGCCGGCCGCGCCACAAGGCCAGCGCGACCGCGACCTGGACGCCGACGGACAAGCTCACCCTGTCGGCGACGCTCCTCTATGTCGGCTCCTGGGTCGACGGCAATCGCGACTTCTCGGTCGCGCGGATGAACGCGAAAGGTGCCGCATTGGTCAACCTCGCAGCCGAGTACAAGGCAACGGAGAAGGTGACGGTGTTCGGGCGCGTCGATAACCTCTTCGACAAGCGCTGGGAAAACCCGGTCGGCTTCCTCGTCCCGGGTTTCGGCGCCTTCGGCGGCATCAAGGTGGCCATCGGCGGATGACATCCCTCCGCGCCAGACTCGCATTCGCCATGGCGGCCATTGCCGCCGTCGTGGCAACAGGCCTCGCACCGACGGCCGCAGCGAAGCCGGCGCGGATCGTCTCGCTCAACATGTGCACCGACGAACTCGTCCTGCGGCTGGCGGCACCCGAGCGCATCGCCTCGGTCACCTGGCTCTCTCGCGACCCGCGCAACGCCAACATGGGCGAAGCAGCGCGCGCGGTCGGGATCAACCACGGCCTTGTCGAGGAGGTCCTGGCCGCCCGTCCGGACCTCGTCGTTGCCGGGGCCGTCTATTATCGCCATGCCGCCGACGATCCCGCCCGTCTCGTCAACGACACC
>NZ_JBIWYK010000424.1:0-2640 GCF_044752385.1 Allobosea sp. CER48
GCCGAAACGCTGCCACTTGCCGAGCGCCCCTGACACCCGGGCACGCCTCCCCGCACACGCGCACGCGTAGGCGCGTGAAAAAGCCATCGTCTGCCCCTATATTGTCTTTTCGAATCAGGATCACCGCGGGCGCTCGCTCGCCCGCTCAAGGACGACTTCATGACCGACGCCGCGCTCAGCGCCCAGCCCGACGATTACGGCGCCGATTCCATCAAGGTTCTCAAGGGTCTGGACGCCGTCCGCAAGCGGCCCGGCATGTATATCGGCGATACCGATGACGGCTCCGGCCTGCATCACATGGTCTACGAGGTCGTCGACAACGCCATCGACGAGGCGCTCGCGGGCCATGCCGACCTCGTCACCGTCACCCTGAACGCGGATGGATCGGTCACGGTCAGCGACAATGGCCGCGGCATCCCGACCGATATCCACAGCGAGGAAGGCATCTCGGCGGCCGAGGTCATCATGACCCAGCTCCATGCCGGCGGAAAGTTCGACCAGAATTCCTACAAGGTCTCGGGCGGCCTGCACGGCGTCGGCGTCTCCGTCGTCAACGCGCTCTCGGTCTCGCTCAAGCTGCGGATCTGGCGCGGCGGTCACGAGCACTTCATGGAGTTCCGCCATGGCGACGCGGTCGCGCCGCTCGCCATCGTCGGCCCGCAGGGCGACAAGCGCGGCACCGAGGTGACGTTCCTGCCCTCGCAGGAGACCTTCACCATGGTGGAGTTCGACTACAAGACGCTGGAGCACCGGCTGCGCGAGCTCGCCTTCCTGAATTCCGGCGTGCGCATCATCCTGACCGATTCCCGCCATGCCGAAGTCGTGCGCGAGGAGCTGATGTACGAGGGCGGCGTCGAGGCGTTCGTGCGCTATCTCGACCGCGCCAAGACCGCGGTGATCGAGAAGCCGATCATGCTGACCTCGGAGAAGGACGGCATCACCGTCGATGTCGCCCTGTGGTGGAACGACAGCTACCACGAGAACGTGCTCTGCTTCACCAACAACATCCCGCAGCGCGACGGCGGCACCCACCTCGCCGGCTTCCGCGCCGCGCTGACGCGCCAGATCACCGGCTATGCCGAGAACTCGGGCATCTCGAAGAAGGAGAAGGTCTCGCTCACCGGCGACGACTGCCGCGAGGGCCTGACCGCGATCGTCTCGGTCAAGGTCCCAGACCCGAAATTCTCCTCTCAGACCAAGGACAAGCTGGTCTCCTCGGAAGTCCGCCCGGTGGTCGAGAACGTCGTCAACCAGGCGCTGTCCGAGTGGCTCGAGGAGCATCCGAACGAGGCCAAGACCATCGTCGGCAAGGTGGCGGAAGCCGCCGCCGCACGCGAGGCCGCACGCAAGGCGCGCGACCTCACCCGACGCAAGGGCGCGCTCGATATCGCCTCGCTCCCGGGCAAACTGGCCGATTGCCAGGAGAGGGACCCCGCCAAGTCCGAACTCTTCATCGTCGAGGGTGACTCGGCCGGCGGCTCGGCCAAGCAGGGCCGCGCCCGCGAATATCAGGCCGTCCTGCCGCTGCGCGGCAAGATCCTCAACGTCGAACGGGCGCGCTTCGACAAGATGCTGTCCTCCGACCAGGTCGGCACGCTGATCACGGCGCTCGGCGCCGGCATCGGCCGGGCCGATGCCGAGCAGGGCGGCTTCAACCTGGAGAAGCTGCGCTACCACAAGATCATCATCATGACCGACGCCGACGTCGACGGCGCCCATATTCGCACGCTGCTGCTGACCTTCTTCTACCGGCAGATGCCGGAGCTGATCGACGCCGGCCATCTCTTCATCGCCCAGCCGCCGCTCTACAAGGCGACGCGCGGCAAGAGCCACGTCTACCTCAAGGACGAGCGTGCGCTGGAGCAGTACCTGATCGAATCGACACTGGACGGGGCGACATTCCGCACCAGCGAAGGCGTGGAGCGCGGCGGGAGCGACCTGCGCAACCTGATCGAGGAAGCCCGCAACGTTCGCAGCGCGCTGTCTCAGCTGCATTCGCGCTACGACCGCCGCGTCGTCGAGCAGATGGCGATCGCCGGCGTGCTGCATCCGGTGAGCGAGGAGAACGAGGCGCAGGCAAACGAGGCCGCCGCCTCTGTCGCACGCCGGCTCGACGCGATCTCGGACGACCTGGAGCGCGGCTGGGAAGGCAAGGTCAGCGAAGGCGGCTTCGTCTTCTCGCGCATGATCCGCGGCGTGAAGCAGGCGGCGACGATCGATGCCGGGCTGCTCGCCAGCGCCGAGGCGCGCAAGCTCGACGCGGCGGCCGTCTCGCTGCAGGAGGCCTATGCAAAGCCGGCTATGCTGACCCGGAAGGGCGACTCCTTCCCGATCAACGGCCCCACCGATCTGTTCGAGGCCGTCTCCACGATCGGCAAGAAGGGGGTCGCATTGCAGCGCTACAAAGGGCTGGGCGAAATGAACCCCGACCAGCTCTGGGAGACCACGCTGGACCGCGACGTCCGCACGCTGCTGCGGGTGAAGAACGACCAGAACGACGAGGCCGACGATCTCTTCGTCAAGCTGATGGGCGACGTCGTCGAGCCGCGGCGCGAATTCATCCAGACCAACGCGCTCAACGCCACCGTCGACATCTGACGCCGCCCGGCTGCGGCGCAGAGACGCGCCGTTCGATTGCGG
>NZ_JBIWYK010000425.1:0-2631 GCF_044752385.1 Allobosea sp. CER48
GACCCCGCGCCAATGACCAGCGCTGCCCTTTCGAACGCCTCACAGCCTCTACGCGTCGGCCTCGCCGGCCTCGGCACGGTCGGTGCCTCGGTGCTGAAGATTTTGCAGCGACAGGAGAATGCGCTGGCGGCCCGCTGCGGCCGGGCGATCCGGGTCGTTGCCGTGTCGGCCCGTGACCGCAAGCGCGACCGTGGCGTCGATCTCGGCGGGCTCGCCTGGTTCGATGATCCCGTCGCCCTGGCGAAATCCGACGACGTCGATTGCGTGGTCGAGTTGATGGGCGGTTCGGACGGCCCGGCCAAGGCGACGGTGGAAGCCGCGCTTTCCGGCGGCAAGCATGTTGTCACGGCCAACAAGGCGTTGCTGGCGGCCCATGGCGTCGCGCTCGCCGAACTCGCCGAGAGCAAGGGCGTGGCGCTCGCCTTCGAGTCGTCCTCGGCTGGTGGCATCCCGATCGTGAAGACGCTGCGCGAAGCGCTGGCCGGCAACAATGTCAGCCGCATCTCCGGCATCCTCAACGGCACGTGCAACTACATCCTGTCCCGAATGGAGCAGGAGGGGCTGACCTTCGAGGCTTGCCTGAAGGACGCCCAGCGCCTCGGCTATGCCGAGGCGGACCCGACCTTCGACGTCGAAGGCTTCGATACCGCACACAAGCTCGCCATCCTCACCAGCCTCGCTTTCGGTACGAAGATCGACGCCGAAGCGATTCATGTCGAAGGCATTTCCGCGATCACGCCGCTCGACCTGAGAATGGCGGACGAGCTTGGCTACCGCATCAAGCTGCTGGGCGTCGCCGAGCGCACCAAGACCGGCATCGAGCAGCGCGTGCACCCGACGATGGTGCCGAAATCCTCCGCGATCGCGCAGGTGATGGGCGTGCTCAATGCGGTCAGCGTCGATGCGGACGCGGTCCGCGAAATCACCCTCGTTGGCCCGGGCGCCGGCGGCGATCCGACGGCCTCGGCCGTGGTCGCGGACATCGCCGATATCGCGCGTGGCACGGCTGGCCTGCCCTTCGGCCTGCCGGTTACCCGGCTGGAGGAGCCGAAGCGCGCCCCGATGCAGCGCCATGAAGGCGGCTATTATGTCCGCCTCGCTGTCGCCGATCGGCCGGGCGCTGCCGCAGCGATCGCAACCCGCATGGCCGAGGCCGACATCTCGCTTGAGAGCATTGTCCAGCGCCGTTCGCTCGAAGCTGCCAACCGCGATCCTGGCGGCCGTTCCGGTGCGCCCGTGCCGGTCGTCCTCATCACCTACGCCACCAGCGAGGCGGCCATCCGGGCGGCGCTCGAAAAAGTCACGGCCGATGGCCATGTCGCGGAACCGCCGCAAGTCATCCGCATAGAGCGGGAATAGGCCTCACGGTCTCGACTCCACCCGCCGCATTGCAAGGGGATACCATTTCATGTCCGTCGCTCTTCAAATCGCCCCCGATCAGATCATCGAGCGCTATCTCTCCATGGAACTCGTGCGCGTCACCGAGCGCGCGGCTGTCTCTGCCGCCCGGCTGCGCGGGCACGGCAATGAGAAGGCCGCGGATCAGGCCGCCGTCGACGCGATGCGCCGGGAGCTTAACCGCCTTCCGATCGACGGAGAGATCGTCATCGGCGAAGGTGAGCGCGACGAGGCGCCGATGCTCTTCATCGGTGAGAAGGTCGGCAACAAGCAGGGCCCGAAGGTGCACATCGCGGTCGATCCGCTCGAAGGCACGACGCTGTGCGCCAAGGATATGCCGGGCTCGATCGCCGTGATGGCGATGGCGGGCGCCGGCAGCCTGCTCTACGCCCCGGACGTCTACATGGACAAGATTGCTTGCGGCCCGGGCTATCCGAAGGGCGTGATCGACCTCGATGCCTCGCCGGCCGACAACATCAATGCGCTGGCCAAGGCCAAGGGCGTGAAGCCGAGCGAGATTTCGACGCTGATCATGGACCGCCCGCGCCATGCGAAGCTGATCGAGGAGGTCCGCAAGACCGGGGCCTCGATCCGCCTCATCACCGATGGCGACGTTGCCGGCGTGATCTTCTGCACCCAGCCGGAAAAGACCGGCATCGACCTCTACCTTGGCATCGGCGGCGCGCCGGAGGGCGTGCTGGCTGCTGCGGCGCTGCGTTGCGTCGGCGGACAGATGCAGGGCCGCCTCATCCTCGACACCGAGGAGAAGCGCGTGCGTGCGGCGGGCATGGGCGTCAAGGACCCCAACAAGAAGTACGACATGTCGGAGATGGCTTCGGGCGACGTCATCGTCTGCGCCACCGGCGTGACCGACGGCGGCCTGCTCTCGGGCGTGAAGTTCGGCAAGGACATGATCGAGACCGAGACGCTGGTCTATCGCTCGATCACTGGAACTGTGCGCCGCATCTATGGCGAGCATCGCGAATTCTCGAAGTTCCAGCTGGACTAAGGCCGTTTGACATGTCGAATGACATGTTGACGTAACGGAAATTATGATAGCCCCGGAAGCGATCTTTCCGGGGCTTGTTTTGTCTGCATTTGCGCGAGCGCTCGATCTGGTCGAAGGCCTCGAGCGGGCGGCGTCGCCAATGGCGGCCGGGCTCGTCCTGCGCCAGGCAGTGGCGCCATTCGGAGTTTGCGGTTTCTTTGCGGGCTCGTTTCCTGCGTCCCCGG
>NZ_JBIWYK010000426.1:0-2624 GCF_044752385.1 Allobosea sp. CER48
GGATCGTCGTCGCGGCCAGTATGTCCTCGGGGATTGGCCGAAAGGGAGAGGGGTTGAGCAGGGTCGGGACGCCCGCCCGGCCTGCCAGGGCGAAGGCCTCGCGGATGGGATCGTCGCCGACTTCGAACTGGGCGGTGACCAGCGAGGCGCCTTCGATAGCGCGTGCCCGCGCGCGGACATCCTCCGCGGAGAGTGCGAGATTGGCGTTCGGAGCGATGGCGAGGCAGGTCTCGCCGGCTGCGTCGATGAAGCCCACGCCGGCGCCGGTGTCTCCTGCGATCGGCAGGATCATCGTTTCCGGCAGATCAGCCCGCCGGAGCGCAGGAACCACGAAGCAGGCGGCAAGGTCGTCTCCTACCGCGAGCAGGCCGTCTACGGCCGCGCCGAGGCGGCGCGCCATGACGGCCTGGTTCAGTCCCTTGCCGCCCGGCTCGATGGTGACGTGCTGAGCCGCCATCGATTCCCCGGGGCGCGGAAAGCGGCCGACTTTCGCCGTGCAGGCGAGAACGAAACTTCCCAGAACGAAGATGGGCTTGTCGAGCATAGGGTTTGATTTTCCTATCCACGAACTGCTACGCGGGTTGTGTCACGACTATGCAAGCGATGACAGCATCCAGGCCTCCGATTCCAAAGCCGCCGTTCCAGGAACTCCTGCAACTGCGCAGCGACACCGCCAAGCCGCTCTATCAGCAGCTGGAGAATGAACTGGTGCGGCTGATCGGCGACGGAATCCTGCCGCCGGGCACGACCCTCCCTGCCGAGCGTCAGCTCGCCGAACGGCTCAGCATCAGCCGCACCACCGTGCAGCGATCCTATAACGCGTTGCGCCAGCGGAAAATGCTGAGCGCACAAGGGCGGCTGGGCTCGATCGTGCAGGGGCCGGGGCCGCGCCTGCATTCCGGCATGGATCGGCTCAAGGGCTTCACCGAGGAGATGCGCGAGCTCGGCCGGGAGCCATCCTCGCAAATCCTGGAACGGAGGGTGGTCAAGGACCGCCTGATCGCCTCGGTCTTCGGCGAACCCTCCCATACGTCCTTCCTCAAGCTCGCCCGTATCCGTTCTGGCGACGGCGTCCCGATGTCGCGCGAGATCGCCTGGTACAATCTTGGTCGCGTGCCGGGGCTGGAGCAGGCCGACCTGTCGGGCTCAGTCTATGCCAGGCTCGCTGGCCTGGGACAGCCGCTGGTGCGCTGCGACCAGAGCATCGAGGCAGCGGCGCCGACCTCCGAGGAATGTGCGATCTTCGGCTTCGAACATCCCGCGCCCTGTCTCCTGATCAAGCGGCGCAGTTTCTGCGTCGATGGCGGCATGCTCGAATATGTCGAGGGTTTGTTCCGTGGCGATACCTATACCTATCGGCTCACGCTGAAGGTCTGACGCGGCTGGGCGCGACTGTCGTCGATCGATTGCAGTCCAATCCCGATCCAAAGAATTCGCCTGGCCTGTGAACCCGTGGGCGCTGCGGCGCGACGAATGGGAACCGGCGCGTCTCATTCGGACGCCTCCGTGCGAGACGAGCAGCGATCCGAGGATTGCAGGGATGGGTATTGCGATGTCATTCCATGTATCGAGCATCGTCAGGGCCGGCTACGCGCCGATGCCGCCGCACGAGCAAATCCCGGGCGACGCGGGGGCGGCCTCGAAGCCGATCTTTGTCGTCGATGCCGGCTTGAACCTGCGGTTCGGCAACAGGGGAGCGGTTGCGCTCGCCCGTGACGGGCTGGGCGATGGCGACCGCTTCACCGCCTCCGACAAGGATTTCCTGGCACGGCTCCAGCTCTGGATGAAACGTTGCCGCACGGGCAGGACCCCTGGCGAGATGCGGCTGCCACTCGCGCTGCGCTGCGGGCGGCAGATTGCAATCGACGCCGTGCATCTCGGGGGGATCGATCTCTTCGTGCTGACGGTGGACGATCCGGAGAGCGCGATGGAGCGCAAGCTGGCCGAGGTCGGCGAAGCCTGCGGGCTGACCCGCACGGAGGAGCGCATGCTTGCCCTGATCGTCGAGGGGCTGGACACGATCATCGCAGCCAAACGGCTCGGAATCGCGCCGACGACGGCGCGCACCCATCTCCAGCGCCTCTTCACCAAGACCGGAACAGCCCGCCAGAGCGAGCTCGTTCGCTTCGTCGCGACCTATGTGGAGGAAGCGCGGTGAGCGCCTCCTCCCATCGGCAAGGCCTGTTGATCGTCGGATATTGACACTGCCTGCCATCGCAAGCCCTCTGAGCCAGCGTGCGCATGCCCGCATCCGCCGGGAGCGACCGCGGCCATGACCGAGACCGTTGCAGCCTTCGTCTTCTGCGCGCTGCTGAGCGCCAGTGCCGTGCTCGGCATGAAGCTGCGCGGCTGGCTGTCGGAGGAGCATCTCCCCGAGCGGACGATGGAGGCGCTGCGGCTGGTGACGAGCCTGCTCGTCACCTTTGCAGCGCTGGTGCTCAGCCTGCAGCTCTCGAACGTCAAGGCGAGCTTCGACAAGGCCTATCGCGATCGCAACGCCGACGCAGCCCAACTCGCCCAGCTCGACGAGTGCCTTCGCAGCTATGGCGGTGAGGCCGACCCGATCCGTCTCGATCTGCGCATCTACACGGCCGCGGTCATTGCCAGCACCTGGCCGCGCGAGA
>NZ_JBIWYK010000427.1:0-2613 GCF_044752385.1 Allobosea sp. CER48
GAGGCGCGAGCGGCTGGCCGCATCCGGCCGGCCGCGAAGGTTGCGATATCTTCATCTCCTGTCAATGGCGGATGCCCTAGACCGGCCCTATTTGATGGCCTTAAGTCTCGGCTGACGCCTATTTTCGCGAAGCCGACGCGACGGGGAACACGGACCACGCATGACCACGACAGATCGCCGCCGGGTTCTGGGCGGACTCTCAGCCGCGCTCTGCCTGTCGGCAGCGCCCTCGGTCCTTCTGGCGCAGCAGCCGCGGCCCCAGACGCCGGCCCAAGGTCAGCCGCAGACACCGCCTCCGCAGAGCGCCGCACCGCAGCCGCGCTTCAGCTTCGAGGACGTACAGCGGCGCGCCCGCGAGATCGCGGCCGTCGCCTATGAACCGAGCGCGAGCCTGCCGGAGGCGCTGGCGAAGCTCGACTACGATTCCTGGCGCGACATCCGCTTCCGTCCGGAACGGGCACTGCTGGCGCAGAACGGTTCGCCCTTCCGCATGCAGATGTTCCATCCGGGGTTCCTGTTCACCCGGCCGATCACGGTGAACATCGTGCGCGACGGCGTGGCGACACCCGTGCCTTATGCCGCAAACCTCTTCGATTACGGCAAGGTCAAGTTCGAGAAGCCACTGCCGGTCAATCTCGGCTTCGCCGGCTTCCGCCTGCACTACCCCCTCAACGATCCCCGCGCCTTCGACGAGCTGATCTCGTTCATCGGCGCGAGCTACTTCCGCGTGCTCGGCCGCGAGCAGCGCTACGGGCTCTCGGCGCGCGGGCTCTCGATCGGCGCGGGCACCAACAGCGAGGAGTTCCCGGTCTTCCGCGAATTCTGGGTTGAGGCACCCGCGGCCGACGCTGAGCGGATCGTCATCCACGCCCTGCTCGATTCGCCGTCGGTAACCGGCGCCTACCGCTTCACCGTCTACCCCGATCTCGACACCGTGGTCGATGTCGCGGCGTCTCTCTACCCGCGCAAGCCCGTCGAGAAGCTCGGACTCGCGCCGCTGACCTCGATGTTCTTCACCGGCGAGAACGACCGACGCTTCTTCGACGATTTCCGCAGCGAGTTGCACGATTCCGACGGCCTGATGATTCACTCCGGAAGCGGCGAGTGGATCTGGCGTCCGCTGCGCAATCCCAGGCAGCAGGCCGTCTCATCCTTCGTCGAGCGCAATGTCCGCGGCTTCGGCCTGATGCAGCGGGACCGCGTCTTCGAACATTACCAGGATCTCGACCTCGCCTACGAGCGCCGCCCATCCTACTGGATCGAGCCGCAGGGCGACTGGGGCGAAGGCATCGTCGAGCTGATCGAGATGCCGACCACCGACGAGACCAACGACAACATCGTCGCGCTCTGGGCGCCGAAGACGCCGCTCGAACCCGGCCGTGAATTCTCCTTCGGCTACAAGCTCACCGCCATGCTCGATTCCGGAGACCTCCATCCCGGTGGGCGGGTGATCAACACCTACCAGGCCAAGCCGAAGGCGCTCGGCTCGGGCGAACCGGTGACGGACGGCGCTCGGCGCTTCATCGTCGATTTCGCCGGCGGCGACCTCGACTACCACATCAAGCAGCCGGAAAAGGTCGAGATCGTGCCCTCGATCGCTTATGGCCGCATCGACCGGGCGTTCATCGTCCCGAATCCAAAGACCAAGGGCTTCCGCGCCTTCATCGACGTCATGGTCGAGCCCGGCCAGCTCGCCGAGATGCGCGCCTTCCTCCGGAGCGGCGGCAAGACGCTCACCGAAACCTGGAGCTATCCCTGGCGTTCGGAAGCCCAGGGCTGATCAGGAGGGGCCATCTGATGGATGTCGTCGAGAACGCCGAACAGAACCGGTTCGAGCTGTCATTGGACGGCGGCACCGCGCTCGTCGCCTACCGCCGCGACGGCGATCGCGTTGTGCTGGTTCACACGGAGGTGCCGGAGCAGTTCGCCGGGCAGGGCGTCGGCTCGCGGTTGGCCAAGGGCGTCTTCGAACTGATCCGGGCGAGCGGGCGCAAGGCCGTGGTCCGTTGCGACTTCCTCAAAGGCTGGGTCGCGAGGCACCGCGACTATGACGACATCATCGACGGCTGATCGCCGGCCTGCGCGATAGCAGAAGTGCCCGGTTAGCTGCGCTTCCGGGTGGGCGGCTTCCTGACCGGCTGCTTCTTGCGACCATAGAGCTCCAGCCGGTGCCGGACGAGCTCATAGCCCAGCTCGGCGGCGATGCGCCGCTGCAGCTCCTCGATCGCGTCCGAAGAGAATTCGATCACCTCGCCTGAATCGATGTCGATCAGGTGGTCGTGGTGCTCCTGATCGGCGTGCTCGTAGCGCGAGACGCCGTCCTCGAAGGCATGGCGCTCGATCGCGCCCTGCGACTCCAGCACCTTCATCGTGCGGTACACCGTCGAGAGCGACAGCGTATGGTCGAGCGCGAAGGCGCGGGTGAAGATGCCCTTCGCATCGGGGTGGTCGTCAGCTTCGGCCAGCACGCGCAGGATCAGGCGCCGCTGCTGCGTCATGCGCAACCCGGCCCCTTTCAACTGGCTTTCGAAAACGGCAATGCGCCGGTCCACCTCGATCATGCAACGGAGATAGCGCGAACGCGCGATTTTGCAAATTCACCTATCTGATAAT
>NZ_JBIWYK010000428.1:0-2613 GCF_044752385.1 Allobosea sp. CER48
CTGTCATGAATCTCCGCCATGCCAGAATGACCCGCCGCAGGCTGCTGACTGGGGGCAGCGCCATGGTCGCGACCTTCGCCATCGCCGGCCGCAGTTCCGCCGCGACCGATGTCGATATCGTTGTCGTCGGCGCCGGGGCGGCAGGAATCGCGGCCGCCCACGCGCTGCGGGCAGCCGGCCGCAAGCCCATCGTGCTGGAGGCCCGCGGCCGCGTCGGCGGGCGCGCTTTCACCGATACCTCCCTCGGCCCCGGCTACGATGCCGGCGCGATGTTCATTCACTGGGCGGAGCGCAATCCTTGGGTTCAGATCGCCCGTGAACTCGGCGTGGAGACCACGACAGAACCCTGGGGCAGCGGTTTCCGTGTCTTCGCCGATGGGCGCCCGATGGCCGATGCGGACCGGCGCCGCCGGCGCGACGCCTTCAACCAGATCGATCGGCGGCTGGAGACCGTCGATCTCGGCGCGCGCGACATGTCGATCGCGGAATTGCTCAGCGATCTCGGCCCTGACAGCGCCCCGGTCGCAGCGTCGGGCCTGCTTCTCTCGATCGGCGAGGAATCGAGTCGGATTTCCGCGCGCGACTACCAGCGCCTGTGGGCCGGGGACGACCTCGTGGTCCCCGCGGGCTACGGCAACCTCGTCGCACGCTCGGCAGGAGGCCTCGACATCCGACTCAACCAGCCTGTCGAAGCCATCCGTTGGGACGGTTCGACCGTGACAGTCGCCACCACCTCCGGCGAGCTGCGCGCCAATGGCTGTATCGTGACGGTTCCCGTCGGCGTGCTGAAGGCCGGAGCGATCCGCTTCACCCCAGAGTTGCCGGCCGCGACCCGGGACGCCCTCGCCGGGCTGCACATGGGTGCGCTGACCAAGATCGCGCTCAAGGTCGAGGGCGATCGCTTCGGCATCGCGCCCGGCGCGAGCTTCCTCGAGGCCGGCGCGCCCGAAAGGCTGATGAACTTCGACATGTTCCCTGACGATCGGGACATCGTCATCGGCTATTGCGGCGGCGACTATGCGCGAAAGCTTTCCGAAGCGGGAGACGAGGAAGCCCGCGCCCATGTCGTGGACCTGCTCGCCAGGATGGTCGGCGAGAACTTCCGCAAGACGGCAACCGCCCTATCCTTCCCGGCCTGGTGGACCGACCCCTTCGCGCGCGGCTCGTACTCGATCTGCGACCCCGGCCACGAAAAGGCCCGCGAGGCCCTAGCCCAACCGATCGGCGGGCGCCTTCTGATCGCAGGCGAGGCGACGGCGGGCGGCGGCGCGATGACGGTCGGCGGTGCAACCCTCGCCGGCCGGGCGGCCGCGGCGACGCTGGCACGGCTGAAGGCCTGAGGGCGGGCCGCTAAAGCTCCAGTTCCCAGTTCTGCCCGACAAGATCGTGACCGAAGGAGTGATGACGCTCCTCGGCGACCAGCCGGAAGCCTTCCGCGACGTAGATGGCGCGAGCGGCGTGAAGGATGTCGTTCGTCCACAGCACCATGCGCCGATAGCCCGCGCCGCGGGCGAACGCGACGGCCCTGACCGGCGGCCTCGGCGGCATGGGCGGCGCGCAGCCTCTGGTGGCTTTCTCCAGGGCCGGCATGAGATCCCAGATTCGCCGGTTGAGCCCGTGCAGGCCCCGAATCGTGTGGGCGATCTCCTCGAGCCTGGCGTCATCGACCGGCCGACGCACCCCGAAGCGCAGATTGCCGCGACTCTCCTCGACCTTCATGTGCTGCGTATGAGTGATCTCGCCCTGCGAATCGAGGACGAAGGTCGCATGGCTGAGATCGTTGCGCAGGCGGGTCGCCGCCGAGAAGCGGTCGACGATCTCCGTCAGTTCGGTGCGGACCGCCCTGTCGGCGACGGCGATCTTGGCGAGGCGCTGGACGAGATCGAGGCGCGCCCGCGTCGTGTTCAGCGTGGCAAAGACGATGGCGGCGGCCTTCTCGTCCGTACCGAGCAACAGCATCAGCACATAGATGAAAAGACTCTCGTTGTTGGACCAGGCGAGATTCAGGTCGCCTACAAGGTTCATGAAGGTTACTCTTCGACCGGACGAGTGACGCGCGGCAGCTTCCTCTAGGGCATCGAAATCCGGCCGGGGGGGCAGGGCGGATTGTCCTCGAGAGGGCCTGCGCATCGACGTTCCCCAAAGGCCAGACTTCGCTCCAGGCGGAGGCGCCATGTTCGAACTGTTCAAGATCCGCAAGGCGCGCCGCATGGCCCACGCTGCGATCGATCCCTTCGTTCGTCGCGACCCGGCCGGAACGGCCACCTTGCAGGCGGGCGACTGGCTCCAGCCGCAGATCATCGGCTTCCTCGCGACGCTTGTCACGCTGATTGCGCAGCGCCATTGCGGCCCGATGCGCAACCATGCCCTCGCCGCGGTCCAGTCCGATGTTCTCAATGCCGTCACCGGTATCGGCCCCGAGGTGATCGGCGAGGAAATCTGCCTGCTCAGCAGCCGTGAGGATCCGGCCTTCGCCGCCGGCGCCAGAGGCGCCGTGGCGTTTCTTGAAGCGCTGCGCCCTCCGAGCGCGCTCGACGAGGTCGATGCCATCTCGATGCCGGGCGATCCCAGCCTGCAGCGGCTTTGGGAGGAGCATGTCAGCCAGTGCCTGCA
>NZ_JBIWYK010000429.1:0-2604 GCF_044752385.1 Allobosea sp. CER48
GACACGCAAAGCGCCGGGCGACAGACAGTGGATGAGTCGCGCCATCACCCGCAACGACACGGGCGTCCATTTCAACGGACCCGGCAACGAGCACGGCCGCTTCGATTTCCGGGAGGCGCTCGGCGGCATTTCCTGTCCGGTCCTCGTCATGGCCGGAGACAGGGATCCGATCACGCCGATCGCCTTCAGCGAAGAGATCGCAGCCAGCCTCCCGCCCGAACGAGTCGAGCTTCGGCGCTTCGCCGATTGCGGCCACGGCATCGTCGCCGATGACCGCGAGGGCGCCTTGCAGGCAATTCGGGATTTCATCCTCGATTGATCGGGACTGTCTGGTCACAACAGGAGCCTGAGCGCCCCGGCTTCTGCCGGGCGACCTCGACGAAGCCGGCCCGCCGCAACACGCTTTCCGGGCCCACATAGAGCCCCTCGGCGCTGCGTTTCTCCTCGTTGTCCATGGCGGCGGCTTCGATCAGCCGCGCCCCATTTCGGCGGGCGAAATCGACGGCCCCTTCGATCAACGCGTCACGCCCTTGCCGCGAAAACCCTTGCGCACGAAGAAGCACGAGGCAGCCCAGTTGCCGGTGTCCTCCGCCGGCGCATCCGGCAGCGGCGAGGAAGCGCGGCGCGGATTGTTCCACTCGGGCACATGGGCTCGCGGGCCGACCTGCAGCCAGCCCACGGGCTGATCGCCGGAATAGGCCAGCACACCGGGCGGGGGCCCGGACTTCACCCGCTCCTCGAACAGCTTCCGCGCGCCCTCGCCGAGCAGCGGCTTGCGCAAGCGCTGCGGCATGCGGAAATGATTGCACCAGCAGCCATAGCAAGGCCCCTGCGGACCGAACAGGTCCTCCAGATCGCTCCAGCGCTCCGGCGTCAGCGGCAGAACCAAAAAATCCGCCCGGTCCATATCAGCCTCCCGTTCAGCCCTTGTGCGAGACGGGTAGACAGCGAGCCGACATCGGCAGATCACTGTGCGCCACAGCCGGAGGCCAGCGCCATGTCGCTCGAAGTCTATGCCGCCTATCTGCTCGCCTGCATCGTTATCATTATCGTGCCCGGCCCCACGGTCACGCTGATCGTCGCCAACAGCCTGAAGCACGGTACCCGCGCCGGTCTCCTCAACGTGGCAGGAACGCAGGCGGGGCTTGCGGTCATGGTCGTCATCGCCGGCATCGGGCTGAGTTCGGTCATCGCCGCGCTCGGCCACTGGTTCGAATGGATACGGCTGGCGGGCGCCGCCTATCTGATCTGGCTGGGCTGGAAGATGTTCCGTTCGGCCGGCACCGGCCTGGACGGCGCGCCGCCCGCCAGGCCGCCGCGCGGCGGCTTCCTCCTGCAGGGCGCACTCGTCGCGCTCAGCAATCCGAAGACGCTGTTGTTCTTCGGCGCCTTTTTCCCGCAGTTCCTCGATCCCGCGCGCGACCATACCACCCAGATCGTGATCATGGGCGCGACGGCTCTCGCTTTCGCCGCGCTCAGCGACGGGGCCTATGCGCTGCTGTCCGGACGCGCAGGCCATCTGCTCTCGCAGCGGCGCGTCCGGCTGCTGTCGAAGCTCAGCGGCGGCTTCCTGGTTGGCGGCGGGCTCTGGCTCGCCTCGACGCGGGCCAGCTGAGCCGGCGCTCTCGCGACCTTACCAGGCGATCTTCTCGCCGGTGTAGTCGCGGAAGCTGTTGGTCTCGGCGATGCCGGAGGCGTCGATCGTGCGGATCAGTCCGCCGGCGCTTTCGGCCGGAGTGATGTCGGCGCCGCTGCCACCCATATCGGTCTGGACCCAGCCGGGATGGAACAGCATCACAGTGACATTGCGCTCGCGCACGCTGTTGCCGAACACCACCATCGCCATGTTCACCGCGGCCTTCGACGAGCGGTAGATCAGCGCGTTGCCGGGATTGGCGGCGATCGAGCCCATCCGGCTCGAGATCGTCGCGATCCTGCGGCCCTGCCCGGCCTCGATATTGGGCAGGAAGGCCTGCGCGACCCGGATAGGCGCGTAGACATTGACCTCGAAGACCTCTCGCCATTCGTCGAAATCGACGTCCAGCCCGGTCTGCCGGTCGCGCGGGCCATAGAGGCCGGCATTGTTGAGCAGCACGTCGATGGCGCGGCCGGCCAGCGCGTTCCTGGCTGCGGCAACGCTCTCGTCCGAGGTGACATCGAGCTCGACCGGCGTCACCGCGCCGGGATGCGCAGCGGCGAGTTCGCCGAGGGCCCCGCCCCAAGGGTTGCGCGCCGCGGCGATGACATGGTCGCCCCGGCGCAGCAGTTCGATCGTGAGCGCGAGCCCGATGCCGCGATTGGCACCGGTGATCATCCAGGTCTGGGGCATGGGCGTTCTCCGTGAAGGAGACTGGAGGTAGGGCTTTGCGGCTCCTATTTCCAGATCGATAGTCACGTCCACGCGTCCGGAAAGGCTGGCCTGATGACCGAGCAGCAGATTCGCTTCAACGACGGTGCCGCCTATGAGGAAATGATGGGCAAATGGAGCCGTCTCGCCGGGGATGTGTTCCTGGACTGGCTCGCCGCGCCCGCCGGCCTGCGCTGGGCCGATATCGGCTGCGGCAACGGCGCCTCGACGCAGCTCATCTTCGAGCGTTGTGCGCC
>NZ_JBIWYK010000430.1:0-2595 GCF_044752385.1 Allobosea sp. CER48
TGGGCGCGCCATTGCCGTTCGCCCTTCTGGCCGGCGTCTCGCTGACGGGGCCGTTCGGCGGGTTGTTGCCGGAGCCCGCTATCGTTCAGACGATGGTCGGCGGGGTCGGCAAGTTCCTGCTTCTCGCCATTCCCTTCTTCCTGCTCGCTGGCGAATTGCTGACGGAAGGTGGATTGGCCGAACGGCTGATCCGTTTCGCGGCGACGCTCGTCGGGCATTGGCGCGCGGGGCTGGCACAGACGGCGCTGGTCGCCAGCGTGCTGTTCTCGGGCGCTTCCGGCTCCTCGGTCGCGAACGCCGCCTTCGGCGCCAAGGTCATGGCGCCGACCCTGATGGCGCGGGGCTATCCGCCGGCCAACGCCGCGGCGATCGTCGCGGGCGTCTCGATGCTCGACAACATCATTCCGCCCTCGATCGCCTTCCTGATCCTGGCAAGCGCGACGAATCTCTCGGTCGGCTCGCTTCTGGTGGGCGGCTTCGTCGCCGGCGGCGTGCTGGCGCTGGCGCTCGCCATCGGCATCCATCTGAGCGTGCGCGGCGTCGTCGATGCGGCGCCGAGGGCGAGTGCCGCCGAACGGGGCAGGGCGCTTGTCGGCGCCATTCCCGCGATCGGCCTGGGCGTCGTCGTCGTGGCGGGCATCCGCTTCGGCGTGGTGACGGTGACGGAGGCCTCGGCTCTCGCGGTCGCGTATGCCGTGATCGCCTGCCTGGCGCTGCGCAGCCTGAACGGGCGCGGGGTACTGGCGGCGCTGCGCAAATCGGCGGCCGAAGCGGCGGCGATAGGGCTGCTGATCGGAGCCTCGGCGCCGTTCGCCTTCCTGCTCGCTGTCGATCGCATCGCGGAGCAGATGGCGGCGCTCGTGACCGCTTTCGGCGCCGGGCCCTACGCGGTGATGCTGCTTGCCAATCTGGTGCTGCTGGTGGCCGGGCTCTTCCTCGATATCGGAGCGGCGATCCTGCTGCTTGCGCCACTATTGCTGCCGGTCGCGGTTGCCGCGGGACTGGATCCGATCCAGTTCGGCGTGGTGCTGGTCGTCAATCTGATGATCCATGGCCTGACGCCGCCGCTCGGCATTCTCGTCTATGTCGTCAGCGGCATCATGCGCGTGCCGGCGGGAGCGGTGTTCCGGGCCGTGCTGCCCTTGCTGGGCGTGCTGCTGGCGGCACTCATGGTCCTGTCGCTGGGCATGGCTGCGTGGCCCGCGCTTGCGCCGGAGCTCAAGGCGCTGTTCTGATGCCGGCTTCTTCACCCCGGCGCCCGCGCCGTTTCGTCGCCTCCGCCGTGAGCCTGCCCCGGACCTGATGCCGACATGATCTTCACCGACATCGCGACGCGGACCTACAACCATGGCTGGCGGCTCGACCCGATCATCCGCAGCCTGCTCGACACCGATTTCTACAAGCTGCTGATGCTGCAGATGATCCGGGCCTTCCATCCGGACGTGCAGGTCACCTTCTCGCTGATCAACCGCTCGAAGCATATCCGCCTCGCCGATATCGTAGACGAGGGCGAGTTCAGGGCGCAGCTCGACCATGCCCGCTCGCTGCGTTTCACCAAGAACGAGCTGATCTGGCTGGCGGGCAACAGCTTCTACGGCAAGACGCAGATGTTCTCGCCCGAGTTCATGGCCTGGCTCGCCGATTTCCAGCTGCCCGAATACGACCTGCGCCGCGTCGACGGGCAGTATGAGCTGCATTTCGAGGGGCCCTGGACCCACACCACGATGTGGGAGGTGCCGGCGCTCGCGATCGTCAACGAGCTGCGCGCCCGGCGCGTCATGGTCGGCCAGAAGCGCTTTTCGCTCGACGTGCTCTATGCCCGCGCCAAGGCCAAGATGTGGGGCAAGGTGGAGCGACTGCAGAAGCTGCCGAACCTCAAGCTCTCCGATTTCGGAACGCGCCGGCGCCACGGCCATCTCTGGCAGCGCTGGTGCGTCGAGGCGCTGAAGGAAGGGCTGGGGTCCGCCTTCACCGGCACCTCCAACGTGCTGCTCGCCATGGATGCCGATCTCGAAGCGATCGGAACGAACGCGCACGAGTTGCCGATGGTGCTGGCCGCACTCGCCGATTCGGACGAGGAATTGCTGCGCGCGCCCTATCGCGTGCTGGACGAGTGGCGGCAGGTCTATGGCGGCAACCTCCTGATCGCGCTGCCGGACGCCTTCGGCACCCAGAGCTTCCTTCGCAACGCGCCGGACTGGGTGGCGGACTGGACAGGGTTCCGCCCGGACAGCGCACCGCCGATTCCCGCCGGCGAGGCGATCATGGATTGGTGGCGCGAGCACGGCCGCGATCCGCGCGAGAAGATGCTGGTCTTCTCCGACGGCTTGGATGTCGATGCGATCGAGCGCGTCTACCATCATTTCGACGGCAAGGTCCGCATGGCCTTCGGCTGGGGCACGGATCTCACCAACGACCTCGTCGGCTGCTCGCCGGACGGTTCGCGTGCGCTCGATCCGATGTCGCTGGTCTGCAAGGTCACCAGGGCGAATGGCCGGCCGGCGGTGAAGCTCTCCGACAATCCCGAGAAGGTCTCCGGCGATCCGAAGGCGATCGAGCGCTATCGGCGGGTCTTCGCCGGGGCGCGATGACGGG
>NZ_JBIWYK010000431.1:0-2592 GCF_044752385.1 Allobosea sp. CER48
CCGCGAGAGGAGGCCGGCAGCGGCATTGCGACGATCCGCAGCGCTCGCTCCATGGCCCCCTCCGCCGGTGCCGCGTCAGTTCATCGTCGGGATGACGAAGCTGGCGCCGTCCTTGATGCCGCTCGGCCAGCGGGCGGTCACGGTCTTGGTCTTGGTGTAGAACCGGATCGAATCCGGGCCGTGCTGGTTGAGATCGCCGAAGGCCGAGCGCTTCCAGCCGCCGAAGGTGTAGTAGGCCAGCGGGACCGGGATCGGCACGTTGATGCCGACCATGCCGACCTGGACCTTCGAGGCGAAGTCGCGGGCGGCGTCGCCGTCGCGGGTGAAGATCGCGGTGCCGTTGCCGTATTCGTGGTCGTTGGTGAGTTTCAGCGCCTCGTCATAGCTGTCGGCCCGGACGACCGAGAGCACCGGCCCGAAGATCTCTTCCTTGTAGATCCGCATGTCCTTGGTGACGTTGTCGAACAGGCAGCCGCCGACATAGAAGCCGTTCTCATAGCCCTGCATCTTGAAGCCGCGGCCGTCGACGACGAGCTTGGCGCCTTCCCCGACGCCGATATCGACATATTGCTTGATCTTCTCCATCGCCGCCTTGGTGACGACGGGGCCGTAGTCGGCGGTGAGATCCGTCGAGGGGCCGACCTTCAGGCTCTCGACGCGCGGGATCAGGCGCTTGACCAGCTCGTCGGCCGTGCCCTTGCCGACCGGGACCGCGACCGAGATCGCCATGCAGCGCTCGCCGGCCGAGCCGTAACCCGCGCCGATCAGCGCATCGACGGCCTGGTCCATGTCGGCGTCGGGCATGATGATCATGTGGTTCTTGGCGCCGCCGAAGCACTGCACGCGCTTACCGTTCGCGCAGCCGCGGCTGTAGATGTATTCGGCGATCGGGGTCGAGCCGACGAAGCCGACGGCCTTGATCTCGGGATGGTCGAGGATGGCGTCGACTGCCTCCTTGTCGCCGTTGACGACATTGAGGATGCCGGGAGGGCCGCCCGCTTCGATGAACAGCTCGGCGAGGCGCATCGGCACGCCCGGGTCGCGCTCGGACGGCTTCAGGATGAAGGCGTTGCCGCAGGCGATGGCAGGGCCGAGCTTCCAGAGCGGGATCATCGCCGGGAAGTTGAACGGGGTGATGCCGGCGACGACGCCGAGCGGCTGGCGCAGCGAATAGATGTCGATGCCGGGGCCGGCGCCATCCGTGAATTCGCCTTTCATCAACCCGGGCACGCCGAGCGAGTACTCGATCACCTCGACACCGCGCTGGATGTCGCCCTTGGCGTCCGGGATGGTCTTGCCGTGCTCGCGGGCGAGCAGCTCCGCGAGCTCCTCGTTGTTCTGGGCGATCAGGTCGAGGAACTTCATCAGTACGCGGGCGCGTCGCTGCGGGTTAACGGCGGCCCATTTCGGCTGCGCCTCGGCGGCGTTCCGGACGGCGGCGTCGAGCTCGGCGGCAGAAGCGAGTGCGACCTTGCCGATCACGCTGCCATCCATCGGCTGGAAAATGTCGGAGCTGCGCCCCGAGGTGCCGGCGACCTGCTTGCCACCGATGAAATGTCCAACCTGACGCATGGCGCCCTCCCTACGAATTGGTGGTGTGGTGATCTTGCCGACTCCCTACCATTCTCGTTTGTGCACGGCTATAGCGAGAGTGAAACGCCGGCCGTGCGAAAACACAAATACAGGGAGGGCGCCTTGGAGCGATTCGACTGGGACGATCTGCGCTTCTTTCTCGCCGTGGCCCGTTCCGGGCGCCTGACGGCCGCTGCCCGCAGGCTCGGCGCGGATCACGCTACCGTTTCGCGCCGCATCACCTCGCTCGAGGAGGCGCTCAAGGCGAAGCTCTTCGAACGCCGTCCGCAGGGCTACACGCTGACGGCCCATGGCGAACGCCTGCTCGCCAAGGCCGAAAGCATGGAGACCGAGGCGCTCGCGATCCAGAGTGATATCGGCGGTGCCGACATGGCCTTGTCCGGGACGGTCAGGATCGGTGCGCCTGATGGCTTCGGCACCGCCTTCCTGGCGCCGCGGCTCGCGACCTTCGCGAAATCCTATCCGGGGCTGGAGATCCAGCTGATCGCGATGCCTCGGCTCCTCTCGCTGTCGAAGCGCGAGGCCGATGTCGCGATCACGCTGGCGCCGCCGAAGGAGGGCAAGGTCGTCGCGCGCAAGCTCGCGGATTACCGCCTCGGGCTCTACGCCTCCCCGGAATACCTTGCGTCGATGCCGCCGATAAAAGGTCCGGACGATCTCTTCGAGCACCGCGTCATCGGCTATATCGACGACCTCATCTTCTCGCCGGAACTCGATTATCTCGACGAGGTCGCGAAGGGCCTGCGTGCCCATGTCCAGAGCTCCAGCGTCATCGCGCAGATGAATGCCGTGATGGCGGGCGCAGGGGTCGGCGTCATCCATCACTTCATGGCGGAGAATGAACCGCGCCTCGTTCCTCTGCTACCGGAAACCGTGCAGATCACGCGCTCCTTCTGGCTGCTCGTACATGCCGACCTGAAGGACGTGGCGCGTGTGCGGGCCATCGTCGACTTCATTGTGCGCGAGGCGAAAGCGTCACGCACGCTGCTGATGGGCGAG
>NZ_JBIWYK010000432.1:0-2592 GCF_044752385.1 Allobosea sp. CER48
TCGCGGCTGTCGCAATCGGCCTCGGGCTCGCTGCCCCGGCCATGGCCTGCGAACTCGACCGCCCGCTGAAGATGGCCGGGCTCGACTATGATTCCGCCGCCTTCCACACCGCCGTCGCCAGCGCGATCGCCGAGCGCGGCTTCGGCTGCAAGGTCGAGCGCGTGCCCGGCGCGATCGCGCCGCTCGTCAACGGCCTGGCGCGCGGCGACGTCGACATCGTGATGGAGATCTGGATGGCCAACCCGGTCGATGCCTGGGTGAAGGCGGCCGAGGCCGGCAAGGTCGAGCCGCTGGGCACGACCTTCCCGGATGCGAGCGAGGGCTGGTTCGTCCCGCGCTACGTCGTCTCCGGGCCGGACGCGAAGGCGCCGGATCTGAAATCGGCCGAGGACCTGAAGCGCTACAAGGCGCTGTTCGCCGATCCGGAGGAACCGGGGAAGGGGCGCTTCTACAATTGCGTCGCAGGCTGGGTCTGCGAGGGCATCAACACCAAGAAGCTCGCGGTCTACGGGCTCGCCGAGGATTTCACCAATACGCGCGGCGGATCGGGCGAGGCGCTGGTCGCCGCGATCGAGGCCACGCTCAAGCGCAAGCGCCCGGTCCTGTTCTATTACTGGGGGCCGAGCTGGCTGCTCGGGGCCTATGACCTCGTCAAGCTCGAGGAGCCGGCCTTCGATCCGGCCATCTGGGCGGAGCTGAAGGCGAGCGACAATCCAAAGCGCGCCACGGCCTATCCCGCCAGCAAGGTCGTGATCGGCGCCAATGTCGAGCTGGCCAGGAAGGCGCCGCAGCTGGCCGCCTTCTTCAAGAGCTACGGCACGACCAGCGACATCACCTCGAAGATGCTGGCCGAGGCGCGCGAGAAGGGCGTCGCGCCGGAGGCGCAGGCGGTCGTCTTCCTGAAGACGCAACCCGATATCTGGCGCAAATGGGTGCCGGCCGAGATCGCCGCCAAGGTCGCGTCCAGCCTGTGACCGCCGCTTTCGTGCCGGAATTCGGCAAGGCGCTCCAGGGCGCCGTCAATCGTGCCGTCGATGCCGTCGTCACCGGCTATGGCGACAGGCTCGACGGCTTCGGCGTGGCCCTGACCGCGCCGGTGCGGCTCGTGGAGGCCGCGCTTCAGCACGTCCCGGTTCCGGCCTTTGTCCTGGCAGTCGCGGCGGGTGCCTGGCTCGCGACGCGGAGCATCGGCTTTGCGCTGGCGATGGCGGCCCTGCCGGCGGCCCTCGCCGGGCTCGGCGTCTGGGGCGAGGCGATGCAGTCGCTCGCGCTGGTCGCCGTTGCGGTGCTGCTCGTGGGGGTGCTCGGGCTGCCGCTCGGCGTCGCGGCGGCCCGGTTGCCGCGCCTCGGCCGGGCGCTCGCCCCGCTCTACGACCTCATGCAGACCATACCGAGCTTCGTCTACCTGATCCCGGTCGCGATGGTGCTCGGGCTCGGGCGCGCTCCGGCGCTGGTCGCCACGCTGATCTATGCGCTGCCGCCCTTCGCGCGGCTCACGGAACTCGGCCTGCGCGGCGTCGACCCCGGCTTCACCGAGGCCGCGCGCGCGCTCGGGCTGAGACCGCGGCAAAGCTTCTGGCTGATCGAATTGCCGCTCGCCCGGCCGACGATCCTGCAGGGGCTGAACCAGGCCATCATGATGGCCCTGGCCATGGTGGTGGTCGCCTCGATGATCGGGGCGAAGGGACTGGGGGAGATCGTCCTCCTCGGCTTGCAGCGGGCCGATCCGGGCCTCGGTTTCGTCGGCGGGCTGGGCATCGTCCTGCTCGCCGTGCTCCTGGACCGGATGGCGCAGGCGACGTTCGGCGCGCGACAGCCGCCCCGGTGAGGGCTGGGGCCTGCCTGTCGGGCCGGCGCGGATGAGGCTGACGGAATCAGTCGGGGAAAACCCCCGCGCCTAGCTTGAACAAAGCAAGAACATCATTGATAATGCCTTAATCGGCCGATAGGGTTCGGCTCCGGTCGAGCGATCGGTTTGTGTGAAGTGCGCAGGAAGTGGAGCCTGTCATGGCTGGCAGCGTCAACAAGGTCATTCTGGTCGGCAATCTCGGGCGCGATCCCGAGGTGCGTCGCCTCGGCAGCGGCGAGCCTGTCGTCAATCTGCGCATCGCCACCTCGGAAACCTGGCGCGACAAGCAGAGCGGCGAGCGCAAGGAGCGCACCGAGTGGCACTCGGTCGTCATCTTCAACGAGAACCTCGCGAAGGTTGCCGAGCAGTACCTGAAGAAGGGCTCGAAGATTTACATCGAGGGCCAGCTCCAGACCCGGAAATGGCAGGACCAGTCCGGCGTCGAGAAGTACACGACCGAAATCGTGCTGCAGCGCTTTCGCGGCGAGCTCACCATCCTCGACAGCCGCCAGGGCGGTGGCGACGAGTATGGCGAGGGCGGCGGTGGCGGCGGCTACATGGATGACCGCTCGGGCGGCGGCGGCTCCTTCGGCCGCTCCAATCCGATGGGCGGCAGCGGTGGCGGTGGCTCGCGCCAGCCGGCCATGTCGGGCGGCGGCGGTGGTGGCCGCTCGTCGTCGAGCCATCTCGACGACGATATTCCGTTCTGAGGTCGAGCTGTCATCGTGAGCTGTGGTGCCGCT
>NZ_JBIWYK010000433.1:0-2591 GCF_044752385.1 Allobosea sp. CER48
TTGCGCCCCGATGCGCCCCAGGCGACGCGTTCCGCCTCCAGCAAGACGACGGAGCGCCCGGCCCGTGCCAGTTCGAGTGCCGCGGTCAGTCCGGCCAGCCCGCCTCCGACGATGCAGATCTCGGCTCTGATCTGTCCCCCGGCTGGCGGATAGCTCTCCACCGCGGCGAGCGTGCGGCGGTAGTAGGTGTCGATATAGGACGGGGACATGCGGCCTCGTGGCAGACGGGTACCGAACTCGGATCGGCAGCGGGGCAGGGCTTACTCGGCCGCCACGGAATCCGGCGGATCATAGGCCTGGATCGCCGGCAGGTTGCCGTCGAAGCGCTCGACCTGAACCGTCGTCAATTGCCCGGTGCAGCCCTGCGCCAGCGCCGAGGTGCCGATGTCGCGCGTCAGCACGTTCGGATTGCCATGCACGCAGAGCGACTTGTCCTCGGTCGGATCGGCCGGGTCATACCAGGCGCCGGTCGGCAGCTGGACGACGCCCTTGCGGATGCCATCCGTCAGGATGACGCCGGCGAGGCAGGCGCCGCGCTCGTTGGAGATGCGGATGATGTCCCCGTCGACGATCTCCCGCGCGGCGGCATCTTCCGGATGCATGCGCGCGACCTCGCGGCCGCGCAGCTTGCCCTCGCCGCTGTGACCGCCGAAGTCGAACTGGCTGTGCAGCCGGGTCCGCGGCTGGTTGGCGACAAGCACGTAAGGCTTGGCCGCGTCGGGAACGTTGGTCGCTCCGAGCCAGGCCGGGTGTCCGGGACAATCCGTCTCGCCGAAGCTCGCGATCGTCTCGGAATAGATCTCGAGCTTCCCGCTGGGAGTCCGCAGCGGCGCTCCCGCCGGATCGGCGCGGAAGGCGCGCAGCTTCCCGCCGTCGTCGGGTTGCTGCGGCAGCTCATAGCCCTCGCTTGCCCAGAACGCGGCGAAGCTCGGCGCCGGCAGCCCCTTTTCCGCGAGGCCGAGGCGCGTCGGCTCATAGAGGTGTTCGAGCCACTGCCGCACATTGCGGCCCTCGGTGAACGCCTCGGCCGTCCCGAGCCTTTCGGCGAGGCCGGCGAAAATGGCGTAGTCGTCGCGCGCCTCGCCATACGGAGCAACAACCGGATGCATCGGCACCAGCAGCGGGTCGTTCGAATTGCCGCCGATATCCTCCCGCTCCAGCGTCATGGTGCAGGGCAGGACGATGTCGGCATGGCGCGCGGTCGCAGTCCAGGCGAGCTCGTGCACAACCAGCGTATCCAGCCTGGCGAAGGCCTGCCGCAGCCGGTTCAGGTCCTGATGGTGGTGGAACGGGTTGCCGCCGGCCCAGTAGACCAGCTTGATCTCGGGATACGTCCGGGTCTGGCCATTGTAGCGGTAGGTCGTGCCCGGGTTGAGCAGCATGTCGGCGATGCGCGCGACGGGGATGAAATCGCTGACCGGGTTCTTGCCTTGCGAGAAGGTCGGCATCGGCACCGCGTTGTAGCGCCGGCCGTAATAGGCGATCGCACCGAGGCCGTAGCCGTAGCCGCCGCCGGGCAGGCCGATCTGGCCGAGCGCGGCCGCCAGCACCATGCCCATCCAGACAGGCTGCTCGCCATGATCGGCGCGCTGCAGGGCGTGGGCCACGACGATCAGCGCACGCTTCCCGTGCAGGCGCCTGGCCAGAGCCTCGATCTCGCCGGCCGGCATGCCGGTAATGGGGGCGGCCCAGGCAGCATCCTTGGGCTGGCCGTCGCTTTCGCCGGTGAGATAGCGCTCGAAGACCGGCCAGCCGACAGTGTAGCGCTCGAGGAAGGCACGGTCGTGCAGGCCGTTGACGACGAGGGTATGGACGAGCGCCAGCATCAGCGCCGTGTCGCTGCCGGGGATGTTTGCCACCCACTCGGCGCCGGCTTCGGTCGGCAGGTCGCTGCGCAGCGGGCTGACGAGCACGAACTCGCAGCCGCGCTCCTGCGCGCGCTCCATCGCGCCGCGTTCGACATGCCGGCTGATGCTCCCGCCGGCGACCATGCTGTTCTTCAGCGCCATGCCGCCGAACGCGAGCACGATCTCGCTGTGCTCGGCGATCTGCTCCCACGACACGTTGCGCTTCACCAGGTCCTCGTAGTCGCCGATGATGTGAGGCACGAGGACGGACGAGGCGCCCGAGGAATAGCTGTTGACCGACCGGACATAGCCGCCGGTCGAGGTGTTGAGAAAGCGGTGGATCTGGCTCTGGGCGTGGTGGAAGCGCCCGGCACTGGCCCAGCCATAGGAGCCGCCGAAGATGGCGCCCGGTCCGTGGTCGTCACGCACGCGGCGCAGCTCCGCAGCGAGCCTGTCGAGCACCGCCGACCAGGACATCGGCACATATTCATCGCGTCCGCGGCGGTCGTCGGGCCCTGGTCCGTTCTCCAGCCAGCCGCGGCGCACCATGGGCCGCGCGATGCGGGCGCGGTGGCGCAGTGCCGCCGGGAAATTCTGGATGATCTCGTTGGGATCGGGGTCGCCCGCATGCGGCCGCACTTCGAGCTGCCCGCCCTTCATCCGCGCCGAGAAGACGCCCCAATGCGAGGTGTGCGGGCGAAAGGCTTCGTCCTGCTGCTGCGAAACGGCGTTGGCCGGAGCCTC
>NZ_JBIWYK010000434.1:0-2588 GCF_044752385.1 Allobosea sp. CER48
AGATCTGTGGACGGGAGCTGCCTGCCTGCATTCGCCGCCGGCATTCGGGCTCTCCCCTCTTGATCGAGCGGCCTCGCCTGAACATGTTGGCGTCTTCCGTATCCAGTCCCGGTTCCCGATCGTCATGTCAGAACACAGCAATGCTCCCGTGATGCACGCCACCACCATCCTGATGGTGCGCAAGGGCGGACGCGTCGTCATCGGCGGCGATGGGCAGGTCTCGCTCGGCCCGACGATCATGAAGGGCAATGCGAAGAAGGTTCGCCGCCTCGCCAAGGGGCAGGTGATCGCGGGCTTCGCTGGAGCGACCGCCGATGCCTTCACGTTGTTCGAGCGACTTGAGAGCAAGCTCGAACAGTATCCGACGCAGTTGCTGCGCGCCTGTGTAGAGCTTGCCAAGGATTGGCGCACCGATCGCTACCTGCGCCGGCTGGAGGCGATGCTTCTCGTCGCCGACAAGGACGTCTCGCTGCTGATTTCCGGCACCGGCGACGTGCTGGAGCCTGAGGCGAGCGAGCATGGCGCGGTGATGGCGATCGGCTCCGGCGGCAATTATGCGCTGTCGGCCGCGCGCGCCCTGATCGATGTCGAGCCGGATGCCGAGACGATCGTGCGCAAGGCGATGAAGATCGCCGGCGACATCTGCGTCTACACCAACCACAGCCTCGTCATCGAGACGCTGGAAGCGGCTTGAGCGCTGGCTGCGCCAGGTCCCAGGACATTTTTTCCGGATATCGTAACGCAATGACCAGTTTTTCCCCCCGCGAGATCGTTTCCGAGCTCGATCGTTTCATCGTCGGCCAGAAGGACGCCAAGCGCGCCGTCGCCATCGCGCTGCGCAACCGCTGGCGCCGCCAGCAGCTCGAAGGGCCGCTGCGCGAGGAGGTATCGCCCAAGAACATCCTGATGATCGGGCCGACCGGCTGCGGCAAGACCGAGATCGCGCGGCGCCTCGCCAAGCTCGCGAACGCGCCCTTCCTCAAGGTCGAGGCGACCAAGTTCACCGAGGTCGGCTATGTCGGCCGCGACGTCGAATCCATCGTGCGGGACCTCGTCGAGGTTGCGATCGCGCTGGTGCGCGAGAACCGGCGCAAGGATGTCGAGGCCAAGGCCCATCTGGCGGCCGAGGAGCGCGTGCTCGACGCCCTGGTCGGCGCGAATTCCAGCCCGGCGACGCGCGACTCCTTCCGCCGGAAGCTGCGCAACAACGAGCTCGACGACAAGGAGATCGAGGTCGAGGTCGCCGCTGGATCGGGTGCGTCGACGCCGATGTTCGATTTGCCGGGCATGCCCGGCGCCTCGATCGGCGCGATCAACCTCTCCGACATGTTCGGAAAGGCCTTCGGCCAGAAGGGCAAGCCGAAGCGCATGCTGGTCAAGGACGCCTATCAGCCCCTGCTCGCGGAGGAGAGCGACAAGCTGATCGATCAGGATGCGATCGTGCAGGCCGCGATCCGCGAGGTCGAGAACAACGGCATCGTCTTCCTCGACGAGATCGACAAGATCTGCGCCCGGGAGGGCAAGGGCGGCGGCGCCGATGTCTCTCGCGAAGGCGTCCAGCGGGACCTGCTGCCGCTGATCGAGGGCACAACCGTCGCGACCAAGCATGGCGCGGTGAAGAGCGACCACATCCTGTTCATCGCCTCCGGCGCCTTCCATGTCTCGCGCCCGTCCGACCTGCTGCCGGAGCTGCAGGGCCGGCTGCCGATCCGTGTCGAGCTCAACCCGCTCGACATCGAGGATTTCAAGCGCATCCTGACCGAGACCGAGGCGAGCCTGATCAAGCAGTCGGTGGCTCTGATGGCGACCGAGGAGGTGACGGTCGAGTTCAGGCCCGATGCGATCGATGCCATCGCCCGCATAGCAGTGGACGTGAACTCCACGGTCGAGAATATCGGTGCGCGCCGGCTTCAGACCGTGATCGAGCGGATCCTCGACGAGATCTCCTTCACGGCGCCGGATCGCTCGGGCGAGACGGTCGTCATCGATGCGGATTATGTCGAGGGGCGGATAGGGGACCTCGCGAAGAACGCCGACCTGAGCCGGTTCATCCTCTGATGGATAAGCCGGCCGAGTTCGCGCCGGATTCATCCCGTCTCGCCCGTGACTCCGCCGTCGTCGGTGCGGCGACCGTCGCGTCGAGGCTGCTCGGATTCGCACGCGACGTGCTGATCGCCCGGCTGCTCGGCGCAGGCCCGGTCGCAGATGCCTATCTCGCTGCGCTGCGCCTGCCCAATCTCGTCCGGCGCGTGCTTGGCGAAGGCGGCCTCAACGCCCCCTTCGTGCCGATCTATCTCGGGATAGCGCGCGAGCGCGGCGCGGCCGACGCGCACCGCTTCGCGGCGGAAGCCACCGGCAATCTCGCCTTTCTGTTGCTGCTGCTGGTCGCGGCAGGCGAACTCTTCGCGCCCTGGCTGGTGCTCGGTCTTGCCGGAGGATTCGCCGGCGAGCCGGCGACGCTGGCCTTCGCCGCGCATTATACGCGGCTGATGCTTCCCTTCCTGATGCTGACGACGCTGGCCGCGCTGCTGGCGGCGCTGCTCAATGCGGAAAGGCGCTTCGTCGTGGCCGCGCTGGCGCCGGCCTTG
>NZ_JBIWYK010000435.1:0-2584 GCF_044752385.1 Allobosea sp. CER48
GCCTTCCTTCATCCTTCTCGCCGCGATAGAAATCGACCATGCTGAACGCCGCACGCATCCCTCCCTCCATCGACGCCACACTCGCGCTGCTGCAATCGCAGGGCTATGTCGCGGATCGCGCGCTGGCGACGGTGCTTTTCCTGGCGCTGCGGATGAAGCGGCCGCTGCTGCTGGAAGGGGAGGCCGGAACCGGCAAGACCGAGATCGCCAAGGTACTCGCCGCGGGGCTGGGCCGCAGGCTGATCCGGCTGCAGTGCTACGAGGGGCTCGATCTCGCCTCCGCCGTCTACGAGTGGAACTATGCCGGACAGATGATGGCGATCCGCCTCGCCGAGGCCGGCGGCGTCGCCGAGGATCGCGAGCGGCTGGAAGGCGACATCTTCTCCGAGAAGTATCTGGTGAAGCGCCCGCTGCTGCAGGCGCTGGAACCGCAGGAGGGTGGCGCACCGATCCTGCTGATCGACGAACTCGACCGTACCGACGAGGCCTTCGAGGCGTTCCTGCTCGAGGTGCTGGCCGATGCGCAGGTGACGATCCCCGAGTTCGGCACGGTGAGGGCTGCCGAGCCGCCGATCGTGATCCTGACCTCGAACCGCACGCGCGAGATCCATGACGCACTGAAGCGGCGCTGCCTCTACCATTGGGTCGGGTACCCCGATGCCGCACGCGAGCTCGCGATCCTGAAGGCCAAGGTGCCGGAGGCGCCGGCCAAGCTCTCGAAGCAGCTCGTTGGTTTCGTGCAGGCGATCCGCAAAGAAGAGTTGTTCAAGCAGCCGGGTGTGGCCGAGACACTGGACTGGGCGACCGCGCTGGTCGAACTCGATGCCGTCGCGCTCGATCCGGCCATCGTCTCCGATACGCTGGGCGCGCTGCTGAAGTACCAGGACGATATCCAGGCGATGCAGGGTTCCAAGGTCAGGGAACTGCTGGATCAGGCCAAGGCAGAGGCTGGGCGCTAGTCTTCTGCAGATCCGCTGAAAAGAGCGAGGGGGACGCCATGAACGCAGACATCAAGGCGGTCGAAGCGACGGTACGCACCTATCTTGACGGGCTCTACGAGGGAGATGCCGAGAAGCTCGCGCATGTCTTCCACCCGACCAGTGCACTGACGACGGCGCGAGAGGATGGCACGATCCAGGTCGTCCCGCGGGATGAATGGCTCGACCTTGTCCGCAAGAGGCCTGCGCCGCAGAAGGCCGGGCTGCAGCGCGACGACCATATCCTGACCATCGATCTCGTGGGGCCGACGCTCGCGCTGGTCAAGGTCAAGTGCCAGATGCCGCCGCGCTATTTCACCGATCTGCTCTCGCTGCTGAAGATCGAGAGCCGCTGGCAGGTGGCCCAGAAGGTGTTCATGACCGAGACCCGGGATTGAGGCCGGGCGGCCAGGAATGACCGGCAGGCTTCCCGAAAACATCGCCTATTTCGCGCGCGCCTTGCGCGCGGCCGGGCTGTCGGTCGGGCCGGGCGCCGTCGTCGAGGCGGTCGAGGCTTTGGCCGATGGCGCGCTGGGCGAGCGCGACGACGTCTATTGGGCGCTGCATGCGATCTTCGTGAAAAAGCACGAGGACAGTCCGGTCTTCGACCAGGCATTCCGGCTGTTCTGGCGCCGGCGCAACCTGATCGAGAAGATCATGGCGCAGATGTCGCCGGTGTCGCCAGGCGCCGAGCGGCAGCCGGAGAAGGCCGAGGCCGGGGCGTTGCGCGTGGCCGAGGCCTTCTCGCCGCCGGCGCGCGAGGACGAGCCGCCGGTGGAGCTGACGGAACTCACGGCGCGCCTGACCGTCTCGGATCGGGAAATGCTGAAGTCGCGCGACTTCGCCCAGATGAGCGCTGCCGAGATCGCCCGCGCCAAGCAACTGATCGCGGACCTTCGTCTGCCGGACGACAGCGTGCCCACGCGGCGGTTCAGGCCGCTGGCCCATGGCCGGACGATCGATCTGCGCCGGACACTGAGGCAATCGCTCAGGGGAGGGGCCGGTTCGATCGATCTCGCGTTTCGCGAGCGTCGCGAGATGCATCCGCCGATCGTGGCACTGGTCGATATCTCCGGCTCCATGGCGGAGTATTCGCGCATCTTCCTGCATTTCCTGCATGCACTGACCGAGAAGCGGCGGCGCGTGCATTCGTTCGTCTTCGGCACACGGCTGACCAACGTCACCCGGATGCTGAAGGCACGCGATCCAGACGAGGCGTTGGCGCTCGCCGGCAGGGCAGCGCCGGACTGGGAGGGCGGAACGCGGATCTCGGCTGCGCTGCATGATTTCAACCGGGTCTGGTCGCGGCGCGTGCTGGCGGGCGGGGCGATCGTTCTGCTCTTCACCGACGGGCTCGAGCGCCATCTCGACGACAGCCTCGCCTTCGAAATGGACCGGCTGCATCGGTCCTGCCGGCAGCTCGTCTGGCTCAACCCGCTCTTGCGCTACGATGCCTTCGCGGCGCGGGCGAGCGGAATTCGCGCGATGCTGCCGCATGTCGACTCGTTCCGGCCGATCCACAATCTCGCGGCCATGGCCGATCTTTGCGCGGCCCTGTCGCGCGATGTCGGCCGCGAAAACGATCCGCGACTATGGCTCAAGCGCGC
>NZ_JBIWYK010000436.1:0-2572 GCF_044752385.1 Allobosea sp. CER48
TTGGGGAACCCTGCTGACAGAGGTGGAGAGACAGGATGAACGAAGGGGAAATCCGCGGCATGATCGCGGATGTGAAGGAAGGCACGCTGTCGCGACGCTCCTTCATCCAGAGGATGGCGGCGGTGGGCATCACCGCGCCGATCGCGAGCCAGATTCTCGCCTGGAACGACGTCGCGATGGCGAATGCGGCGCTGCAATACAAGCCGACCAAGGCCGGCGGCGGCGGGCCGCTGAAGATCCTGCTCTGGCAGGCGCCGACCCTGCTCAACCCGCATTTCGCCTCGGGCACCAAGGACCAGATCGCCTCGCGCATCTTCTTCGAGCCGCTCGCCGGCTGGGACAAGGAGGGCAACCTCTTCCCGCAGCTCGCCGCCGAGATTCCGAGCAAGGCCAATGGCGGCCTCTCCGCCGACGGCAAGGAGGTCATCTGGAAACTGAAGCAGGGCGTGAAGTGGCATGACGGCAAGCCCTTCACCGCCGACGACGTGATCTTCACCTGGGAGTACGCCGCCGATCCTGCCACCGCCGCCTACACGACCGGCTCCTACACCAATATCAAGGTCGAGAAGATCGACGCGCACACGGTCAAGGTGATCTTCAAGGATCCGACGCCGTTCTGGGCCGATCCCTTCGTCGGCGTCGCCGGCATGATCATCCCGAAGCACCATTTCGGCGAGTACAAGGGCGCCAAGTCGCGCGAGGCCCCCGCGAACCTGAAGCCTGTCGGCACCGGCGCCTACAAGTTCGTCGACTTCAAGCCGGGCGACATCCTGACCGGCGTCCGCAACGAGGACTATCACGTCAAGAACCAGCCGCATTTCGACACGCTGGAGGTCAAGGGCGGCGGCGACGCGGTCTCGGCCGCACGCGCCGTGCTCCAGACCGGCGAGTACGACTACGCCTGGAACATGCAGGTCGAGGACGAAGTGCTCAAGCGCATGGAGACCGGCGGCCGCGGCAAGGTGGTGGCCGTCCCCGGCGGTGACGTCGAGTTCATCATCCTGAACCCGACCGACCCATGGACCGAGGTCGATGGCGAGCGCTCCAGCGTCAAGACCAAGCACCCGACCCTGTCGGACCCGGCCGTGCGCCAGGCGATCAACCTGCTGATCGACCGCGACTCGATCCAGAAGTTCATCTATGGCCGCGGCGGCACCGCGACCGCGAGCTTCGTCAACGAACCCAAGCAGTTCAAGTCGACCAAGCTGAAATACGAGTTCAACGTCGACAAGGCGAACAAGATCCTCGACGACGCCGGCTGGAAGAAGGGCGCCGACGGCATCCGCGAGAAGGATGGCAAGCGGCTCAAATACGTCTTCCAGACCTCGATCAACGCCCCGCGCCAGAAGACACAGGCCATCATCAAGCAGGCCTGCCAGCGCGCCGGCATCGACCTCGAGCTCAAGTCGGTCACCGCGTCGGTCTATTTCTCGTCCGACGTCGCCAATCCCGACACCTATACCAAGCTGTACTGCGACATGGAGATGTACACCACGACGCAGCCGCAGCCCGACCCGGAGCGCTTCCTCAACCAGCTCGTCTCCTGGGAGATCGCCAACAAGGAGAACAAGTGGCTCGGCCGCAACGTCTCCCGCTACTCGGACCCCGAGGCGGACAAGGCCTACAAGGCCGCGCAGAAGGAGTTCGATCCCGCCAAACGCGCCGCGCTGCTGATCAAGGTCAACGAGATCTTCTGCGAGGCCAATATCCTGCTTCCGGTCCTGTCCCGCACGGTCGTCGGCGCCTCCGCCAATAATCTGGAGGCAGACATCTCAGGCTGGGAGGTCACGACCTGGAACCTGCCGGCCTGGTATCGCACCTGAGCGGGCACGCCTTTACGACCGGACCGGCCCTTAACGGGCCGGTCCGTTAGTCCAGCAGGCCCCGTTCCAGGGCGACGTCGATGCAGCCATGGATATGGCCGTGCAGCAGCCGCTGCCCCTCGCCTGCGTCGCGGCGCAAGGCACAGTCGAGCAATGCGCGATGCTCGCCGATCGATGTCGGCCCCCAGAAGATGAAGAACACCATCTGGTAGCGCAGATAGCGCTCGAAGATTCCGGCGTGGAGATCGAGCAGCGCGCGGGACCCGCAGGCCGAAACCAGCGCCTGGTGGAACTCGAAATCGTAACGCTTCCATTGCTGCGTGCCGGAATCGTCGCCGGCGACCAGGCGCTCCTCCATGCGCGCGAGCTTGTGATGGGCCGCAACGACGCGCCCTTCCCACTCCATGTCGCCGGCTGCGAAGGATTGCGCCAGCGCATGGCTCTCGATCAGCAGCCTGAGCTCGGCGAGTTCCTGGAGTTCGCTGGCGGTGCAGGGTGCCACCTGAAAGCCCCGCTGCCCCTCGGCAACGACGAATCCCTCCGGTGCCAGGCGGTTAAGGATCTCGCGAAGCGTGCTGATGCCGACCCCGTAGACCGGCCGCAGCTTGTCGAGCGTGAGCCGCTGGCCCGGCTGCAGGCGCCCGAACACGATATCCTGCCGAATGCGCTCATAGGCCTGCTCGCCCGTCGACAGAGCGGCGACCTCCTCGCCACCCAGATCCGGAGCCGTGTCCGCCATCGCGCGCCCT
>NZ_JBIWYK010000437.1:0-2569 GCF_044752385.1 Allobosea sp. CER48
AAGCTGCGGGCCGCGGGGCCCAGCGGGGCGTCGAGCCGGTGCCCGATATAGGCTTCGGCCGGAAGTTGCGCGCGTCGGCCGAGAACGCCGGTCTCGACGCGGGCCAGCCGGCCGCTCGCGAGATCACCCGCTGCGAGCCAGCCCGGCAGGCGCCCCCAGCCCAGCCCGGCCAGGATCATCGCCTGCTTGATGTCCTGCCCGCCCACCCTGCAGGTCCGTGGCGAGATCACGCCGATATCGCGCTGCTCGGTCAGGGGGGAGCGGTCGAACTGGACGATCTGGAGATGATCGGCGAGGGCGGCGGCGTCGAGCGGCCCGGCCTGGCGCGCGAGGGGGTGGGAGGTCGCGACCACGGCGATCATCTCGATCGAGGTCAACGCCTCGACGGCGATCCGCGGGTCGCGAAAGCTCTCGCCGACGATGATCGCGATCTGGCTGCGCTGCTCCAGCAGGGCCGTGATCGGGCCGCCGAGGGCTTCGGCCGAGAGCCGGATCGCCACGGAAGGGAAGGCATGGCTCATCTCGGTCAGAGCGATGCCGACCAGATCCGGCGGGAACAGCACGTCCACGGTGAGCGACAACTCCAGCTCGACGCCGTCGCGCAGCCCTCTAGCACGGGCGCGCATCGCATCGACCCGCAGCAGCACGTCGCGCGCATTGGCGAGCAGCGCCTTCCCTTCAGCGGTCAGCGCGGGGCGGTGGCCGCTGCGGTCGAAGAGCGCTATGCCGAGCTCGTCCTCGAGCCTGGCGATCGCATGGCTGACGGCGGACTGCACGCGGCCGAGCCGGAGGGCCGCGGCGCGGAAGCTGCCGCTCTCCGCCACGGCCAGGAACATGCGCATCTGGTCGAGCGAGAGGGCATCGAGCATGATCGATTCCATAGATCGGTTCGATGCAGATTATCTCACTCCCGTCGATGAAGCAGAAGGTGCATCAACGGCGCGTTCGCAGGGAGGTGCTCATCTTGCACGGATCGAAGAATGCGGCGGCCAGTGCTCGTGGGTCGGCCCGGGATACGTCGCCGCCGTCGCCGGCCGATTGGTGGCTCGTCGTGTGCGTTGTGTCCGCCGGCATCGCCGCCTCCGTCCAGATCGGCAAGGCGGCGATCGCGATCCCGCTTCTGCAGGCCGAGACGGGCTACGATCTCGCAGTGCTTGGCTGGGTCAGCTCGATCTTCGCGGTGCTCGGCCTCTTCGGCGGCGTGCCGGTCGGCGCTCTCGCCACGCGTTTCGGTGACCGGCGCATCCTGCTCCTCGGGCTGATGCTGCTGATGATCGGCAGTGCGGCCGGCGCGGGCACGCGCGACCTCGGGCCGTTGCTGGCCTGCCGCGTCGTCGAGGGGCTGGGCTTCCTGATGGTCAGTGTCTCCGGGCCGGCCCTGCTGCGCCGCTGCGTCGGTGAGGGAGATCGGGAGATCGCCATGGCCTTGTGGAGCTGCTTCATGCCCGCAGGCATGGCGCTGGCGATGCTGACCGGCCCGCTATTCGGTGGCTGGCGGGCGATCTGGCTTGCGGGCGCCGCTTTTGCGTTCGCGGCCGCCGTGGCCGTCCTGCTGCGCGTCCCGGCCGCGCCGGCAGGCGCGCAGGTTTCCTGGCGCAGCCTCGCTCTGGATGCCGGGCGCATGTTCCTGACGCGCGGGCCGCTGCTGCTGGCGCTCTGCTTCGGCCTCTATGCGATGATGTTCTTCGCGGTGCTCAGCTTCCTGCCGGTGCTGTTGATCGAGCGCATGGGCAGCCCCCTGGCAGTGGCCGGGTTGCTCAGCGGCCTGGCGACGGCCGGCAATATCGTGGGAAACCTGCTGGCCGGACTCTTGTTGCGACGCGGTGTCCGGCGCGTCGTCTTGCTCGCGGCGGCAAGCGTCGCAATGGGCGTGGCCGCCGCCCTCGCGCTGCTCCCCGTGCTCTCGCCTGCCGGCGCCTTTCTCTGCTGCGTCCTCTTCGCGGCGGCGGGCGGCTTCATCCCCGCGACCCTGCTCTCGACGGCGACGGCGATCGCGCCGCGCCCCGCCCTCGTTCCGGCGACGATCGGGTTGTTGATGCAAGGCAGCAATCTCGGCCAGGTGCTCGGCCCGGCCGCGGTCGGCCTGGTGATCTCCACGGTCGGCTGGTCGGGCGCTGCCGGCCTCGTCGCGATCCTTGCCTTGCTCGCCATGCTGACGGCTTTGGCGCTGCGCTGCGATATTGCGCGCCTGGGACGTCCGGCGGCCTGAAGCTCAGCCCCGTTCCCAGCCGGCCGTGACGAGTTCCGGCACGTCGCAATCCTCTTCCGGCCACCCGACGCAGAGATAGGCGATCAGCTTCCAGCCGGGCGGCGCGGCGAGTGCCGCGGCCACCGCTCCGGGCTCGATGATCGAAACCCAGCCGACGCCCAGGCCGTGGACGCGTGCCGCCAGCCAGAACTGCGTGACGGCGGCGACGACCGAGTAGTCGAGCATCTCCGGCATGGTCCGCCGGCCGAGGCCGTGGCCGCGTTCGGTTCCGTGGTCGCAGAACACCGCGAATTGCACCGGTGCGTTATTCAGGCCTTCGAGCTTCAGCTGCGCATAGAGCTTCGCACGCTCGCCTTCATA
>NZ_JBIWYK010000438.1:0-2568 GCF_044752385.1 Allobosea sp. CER48
AGCACGCTCGCGCCGGCCTACGAACTCTGGACCATCCGCCGCGAGCCATGGCTGGCGCTTCTCGCCGGCGCGGAGCAGCACCACCGCGACCGCGGCGAACCCGGGGCCTGACCAGCGGGCGGGGATCGAGCATTCGGCGCAGGCCCGCCCGCGCGGTCACTTGCCATCTCCCTCCCCCCTCGCGCAAAATGGCCCCATGGCCGCCAAACCCCTCGCAGAGCTGATCGACGACTGCATCGCGCCCGTGCTCGCAGCGCAGGGCTTCGCGGGGCGCGCCATCGTCTCGCTTTGGCCGGAGATCGTCGGCGAGCGGCTCGCGGCGCGATCGCGCCCGCTCAAGATCGACTGGCCGCGCCGGCGGCCCGCTCCCGGCGAGGCGACCGAGCCGGCGACGATGGTCGTGCGCGTCGAGGGAGCCTTCGCACTGGAGATGCAGCAGCTTGGCCCGCTGGTCATCGAGAGGGTCAACACCCATCTCGGCTGGCGCGCCGTCGGCAAGCTCGTGCTCAAGCAGGGCCCGGTTGCGGCGCCCGTGGTCGCGAAGCCGGCGCCGACGCTCGACGGCGCCGCAGCCACGCGGATCGACGAGCAGGTCTCCTGCGTAGCCGACGAGGGCCTGCGCGAGGCGCTGGCGCGGCTCGGCCGGGCCGTCGCGCTCAGCGCGAAAGCGCGAGGCCATGACACGGCTTCGTGAGCGAGGCCCCCAGCGGCACGATGCGCTCTTGCCACATTCGCGATCGCCTCTATAGCTCCGCAACCGCTTTGGACCTTCCGGGGAATTCTCACGATGACGAACAGGCGACAGCTCCTGACCGGCGCAGCCGGCATCACCGCTGCCGCGCTCGCCGGCGTTAACGCCGCGCGGGCCCAGACCAAGCTTCCCGATGCAGGCCCGCTGGGCGATGTCTGGCTGGGTTCCCCCGACGCCAAGGTCAGCATCGTCGAGTACGCCTCGATGACCTGCTCGCATTGCGCGCATTTCCATGAGACGACCTGGCCGGAGCTCAAGAAGAAATACGTCGACACGGGCAAGGTGCGCTTCACGCTGCGCGAGTTCCCGCTCGACCCGCTGGCCACCGCCGGCTTCATGCTCGCCCGCTGCAACGGCAACGACAAGTTCTTCCCGATCACCGACCTGCTCTTCGCGCAGCAGCGCAACTGGGCGTTCACCGAGAAGCCGGTCGATGCGCTCTCCGCGCTGGTGAAGCAGGCCGGTTTCACACAGGAATCGTTCGAGGCCTGCTTGAAACGGCAGGATATCTATGACGCCGTCACTGTCGTGAAGGATGGCGGGGCCAAGGCTGGCGTGGACTCGACGCCGACCTTTTTCATCAACGGGCAGAAGCGTTCCGGTGCTCTCTCGATCGCCGAATTCGACAAGATCCTGGCACCGCTCCTCGGGAATTGAGGCGGGGCCTTTCCGCTCGCGCGCTCCGAGCGCGGCATTTATCTCGGCCCTCATCCTTCACGACGCTGCTGCGCGGCTCCTCGGGATGAGGGCTGAGGGTTTTCAGACGAGCGGGGCGCGCAGATGCATCTGACGCGCCTCAAGCTCGCCGGCTTCAAGACCTTCGTCGAGCCGACCGAATTCCCCATCCAGCCGGGCCTTACCGGCATCGTCGGGCCGAACGGCTGCGGCAAATCCAACCTCGTGGAAGCCCTGCGCTGGGTGATGGGCGAAAGCTCGTTCAAGAACATGCGCGGCTCAGGGATGGACGACGTCATCTTCGGCGGCTCGAACGATCGCCCGGCCCGCAACATGGCCGAGGTTTCGCTCACGCTCGACAACAGCGACCGCAAGGCGCCCGCGGCCTTCAACGAGGCGGATGTCCTCGAAGTCACGCGCAGGATCGAGCGCGAGGAAGGTTCGACCTATCGCATCAACGGCAAGGAGGTCCGCGCCAAGGACGTCCAGTTGCTCTTCGCGGATGCCGCGACCGGCGCGCGCTCGCCGGCCCTCGTCCGGCAGGGGCAGATCAGCGAGATCATCTCGGCCAAGCCGCAATCGCGCCGACGCATCCTCGAGGATGCCGCCGGCATCGCCGGGCTGCACAGCCGCCGCCACGAGGCGGAGCTTCGGCTCAGGGGCGCCGAGGAGAATCTGACGCGGCTGGAAGACGTGCTCGGCGAGATCGACGGGCAGATCGAGGCGCTGCAGCGGCAGGCGCGACAGGCCGGGCGCTATCGCAGCCTTGCTTCGGACATCCGTCGCGCCGAGGCGATCCTCGCCCTGATCGCGCTGCATGATGCGCGCGCCCAGGAGAGACAGGCCGCACGCGTGCTGGAGGAGGCCGTCCGCTACGTCGCGGACCAGACCGGCATCCAGGCTGAAACCGCGAAACGGCAGGCGATCGCGGCCCATGAGATGCCGGCGCTGCGCGAGGGAGAGGCAGCGGCCGCCGCCGCGCTGGTCCGGCTGAGGCGCGGCCTCGACGAACTCGAAGCCGAGAATCGCCGCGCCCGCCAGCGGGCGGAAGAGCTCGGCCGCCGCCTGGCCGAATTGCAGGCCGATCTTTCGCGGCAGGAAACGGTCGGGCGCGACGCGGCCGAAAGCCTCGCGCGGCTGGC
>NZ_JBIWYK010000439.1:0-2555 GCF_044752385.1 Allobosea sp. CER48
ACATCTGCGCAACCAGCACAAACATCAGCAGATAGAACGAGAGCATCGCGGTGATCGCGTAGGCGCGGCGCCAGCCACCCTCCAGCCGCTTTCCGTACAGCGCAAACGCGGCGATCGCGACCAGCACGATGTGGATCGCCCCGATGATGTGGGACGGCAGGACACTGTTGAACGGAAAGCCGAAGCCTGTCGCGCTTGTGGCGAAGGCGGTGGACAGAAACACGCCGGTCCAACCCGGCCGGGTATGCCCTCTCAGCAGCCCCGCCGCGACCGGAAACCCGGCCACGATGGCGATCAGGCTGAGCCAGGTGTGAAAACCGACGAATGTCGTGGGATCGAACATGGCAGCCCCCCATGGCTTTGGCCGTGCCGGCGGAGGATGCCGGAAACGTGCCAAAGTTGCGAGCGGTTTTAAACTGGCCTGGGCGGGGCAGGCCGAGGGAGATGCTGCGGGATGGCCGCGCCTGCCCCGACCATCCACGTCTTGCTCGCAGGCCGCCATGCCCTGGACGTGGCATGGCCGTGGACAAACATGAAGGCGTCGGCGACTGATCGTCCTTACGACAGGGTCACGCGAACGCTCTCGCCCTCCGCCTCGGTGGCGCGCTGGAGCGTCGCCTTGGCCTCGTCGACCTCGCGCTGGCGGTTCCACATCGCCGCATAGACGCCATCGGCGGCGAGCAGATCGAGATGGTGACCGCGCTCGACGATGACGCCCTTGTCGAGAACGATGATCTCGTCGGCGTTGACGACGGTGGAGAGCCGATGCGCGATGACCAGAGTCGTCCGGCCTTCGCTGACCCGGTCGAGCGCATCCTGGATCTCCTTCTCGGTGAAGGAATCGAGAGCCGAGGTCGCCTCGTCGAGGACGAGGATGGGCGGCCCCTTCAGGATGGTGCGGGCGATGGCGACGCGCTGCTTCTCGCCGCCCGAGAGCTTCAACCCGCGCTCGCCGACCGAGGTGGCATAGCCCTCCGGCAGGGCGCGGATGAAGCGGTCGATCTGGGCCAGGCGCGCGGCTTCCTCGACCTCTGCCGGCGTCGCCTCCGGACGGCCGTAGAGGATGTTGTATTCGATGGTGTCGTTGAAGAGCACCGTGTCCTGCGGAACCATGCCGATGGCGGCGCGCAGGGAGACCTGCTGGACATCGGCGATGGGCTGGCCGTCGATCAGGATGCGGCCGCCCTGTGGCTCGTAGAAGCGGAAGAGCAGGCGCGAGATCGTCGACTTGCCGGCGCCGGACGGGCCGACGATGGCCACGGTCTTGCCCGGCCCGACCTTGAAGGAGATGCCCCGCAGGATCGGCCGTTCCGGCACATAGGCGAATTGCACGTCCTCGAAGGCGACCTCGCCGGCGGGAACCAGCAGCGGCTTCGCGCCGGTCTTGTCCTGAATCTCGGGATCGCGGCCGATCAGCGAGAACATCTGGGCGATGTCGAGCGTGGCCTGCTTGATCTCGCGGTAGACGGTGCCCATGAAATTCAGCGGCAGGTAAAGCTGGATCAGCATGGAATTGATCAGGATGAGGTCGCCGACCGTGTTGGTGCCGGCCTGGAAGCCGCGCACCGCCATCACCATCGACAGCGTCAGCCCCACGGCGAAGATCGCGGCCTGGCCGAAGTTCAGCCAGGCGAGCGAGGTGTAGGATTTGATCGAGTTGCGCTCGTATAGCGCCATCGACCGGTCGTAGCGGGCGGTCTCGCGGGCCTCCGCGCCGAAATATTTCACCGTCTCGTAGTTGAGCAGCGAGTCGATCGCCTTGGCATTGGCGTCGGTGTCGGACTCGTTCATCGCCGAGCGGATGGCGATGCGCCACTCCGTCGCCTTGATGGTGTAGGTCATGTAGGCCGTGACCATCGCGACGAGCACGACGACGTAGCGCCAGTCGAACAGATAGAGCAGCACGGCGATGATCAGGATGACCTCGATGATCACCGGCACCAGCTGGTTGAGGCCGAGCCGCACCATCTCCTCGATGCCGTTGCGGCCGCGCTCCAGCACGCGGGTCAGGCCGCCGGTCTTGCGTTCGAGATGGAAGCGCAGCGAGAGATGGTGCAGATGGCCGAAGGTCTGCAGCGCGAGCGTTCGCACCGCATGCATGAAGACCGGCGCGAAGATGGCGTCACGCATCTGTACGAAGGCGGAAGAGCCCACGCGGGCGAGACCATAGAGCACCGTCAGCGCCAGCGGTGCGCCGACCAGCCAGGGCAGCCAGCTCTCGAGGTTCGAATAGGTCCCCGCCAAGGCATCGGTCACCCATTTGAAGGTGAAGGGCACGCCCATCAGCACGAGCCGGCCCGCCACCATCAGCGCGAAGGCGGCGACGACGCGGCGGCGCAGATCGGCGCGCTCCGCCGGCCAGAGATAGGGCCAGAGTGCGTGGAAGGTGGCGAAGAAACCGGACCCCGGCTGGATGGCGGCAGAGCGTTGGAAGCTCGGCGCCGGAGGCGGCACTGACGGCGCGGACATTTTCAAACGATTCCAGTTGGCGTGCCCGTATAGACGCAATCGCACGCCGATGCATGCGGGATCGCTCCGCGTCTGCCTGAATACTG
>NZ_JBIWYK010000440.1:0-2545 GCF_044752385.1 Allobosea sp. CER48
TGACGGTGCCGGAAAACCGGCGCGCGACCGTGTTCGATCAAGGCTGGTTTGCCTTGACATGGGAAGCCGATTCGAACAGGCGTATCGCATATGCAGCATGGGTGCTGCAAGCTTTTTTTGTAATAATTCCAATGAGGAAGCCGCGAACCCCCGAGAATTCGGAACGGGCTTTTCGGGCCGAGGCGACAGTCTCCCGGGAGAGCGATGGCCGAGGGGTTTCGGCGCTGGCGATGGCCAGGCCGGCTTGCCTCCAGAGAGATTGGATTTGGTGATGATGCGTGCGTTTCGTCTGGTTCTCGTTGCGACCGGCGTTTCGGTTCTGGCGGGGCTTGCCGCCCAGGCCCAGGTGCAACCCGGCACGAACCAGCCGGGCACCGTTGCCACGCAGCCTCCGGCCGCCGTCCCTCCCGCCGCGCAGGCGCAGCCGGCGTCGCCGACCAACCCGTTGCCCGCAATCCCGTCCCAGCTCGGCATCAACCCGCCCAGCACCGCGCATCCGCCGCTGACGACGGACGCTCCCGCCGCTCCCGTTGCGACGGCCACCGCTCCTCCCGCTCTGCCGCATGACCTGTCGCCCTGGGGCATGTTCATGGCGGCCGACATCGTGGTGAAGGCCGTGATGCTGGGCCTTGCCTTCGCTTCGCTGGTGACATGGACGATCTGGCTGGCCAAGGCGATGGAGCTGGCTGCGGCGAAGGCGGCTGCCGGCCGCGCGCTGCGCCGTATCGAGGCTGCCGACAGCCTCGGCGAGGCGGCAGGAGCGGCGGCCTCGAAGAGCGGCAAGCTGCGTGGCGCGGTCGGGGACCTGCTCTCGGCGGCTCTCGCGGAGACGCGCCGTTCATCCGATCTCGACCAGGAGGGCATCAAGGAGCGCGTCGCCATCGCTCTGTCGCGGATCGAGGCCCGCGCCGGCCGCTCGATGGCGCGTGGCACCGGCCTGCTTGCCACGATCGGCTCGACCGCGCCCTTCGTCGGCCTGTTCGGCACCGTCTGGGGCATCATGAACTCGTTCATCGGCATCAGCCAGGCGAAGACGACCAATCTTGCGGTCGTGGCGCCGGGTATCGCCGAGGCCCTGCTGGCGACCGCCATCGGCCTGGTCGCGGCGATCCCGGCCGTCATCATCTACAACGTCTTCGCCCGCGCGATCACCGGCTACCGCGCGACCCTCTCGGATGCTTCCGGCGAAATCCTGCGCCATCTCTCGCGGGATCTGGATCGCAGGCAGCGCGCCGGCGCGCAGGCGCCCCGAGCCGCGACCAGCTCCGCATCGGCGTCCGCCGCTGCGTCGCTCATGCCGGCGGAGTGAGCCATGGGCGTTTCACTCAAGGACGCGCAGGACGGCGATCTCGGCGAAGTCAGCGACATCAACGTCACGCCCTTCATCGATGTCATCCTGGTGCTGCTGATCATCTTCATGGTGGCGGCGCCGCTGTCCACCGTCGATGTAGCCGTGGATCTGCCTGTCTCCAACGCGCAGCCCCAGCCGCGCCCCGACACCCCCGTTTTCCTCACAGTGAAGGGCGATCTCTCGCTGGCGCTCGGCAATGACCCGGTCCCGCGCGAGGCGCTGCAGGCGACGCTCGACCAGCGGACGAGCCGGGATCGCGAGCAGCGCGTCTTCCTGCGCGCCGACGGCACCGTCGCCTATCGCGAACTGATGGACGTGATGAACCTGTTGCGCAACGCCGGCTATCTGAAGATCGCGCTGGTCGGGCTCGAGGATACCGGGCAGGGGGCTGCTGCGGGAGCCAAGCCATGAACAGCGACCGTTCATCCCTGAGCCGGTTCGCGCCGGCGGCGCTGCGCTGGAGCGTGGCGGCGCTGGTCGTCGCCAGCGCCCACGGAGCGGCGGGCTGGGTCGTGGCGAACTGGCAGCGTGCCGAGGCTGCGGTCGGTGCGCCGCCCGCTGCCGTGATGATCGAGCTCGCGCCGCTCGCGGTCGCGCCCGAAGCGCCGCCGCAGGATGTGGCGCCCGGGCCGGAGATGGTCGAGGCGCAGCCCGAGGCCGAGCCGCCGCCGCCCGAGCCGGTCGAGCAGCCGAAGGAGCCCGAGCCGCCGGAGCCCGAGCCGGTCGCGGTCCCGGAGCCCGAGATCAAGATTCCCGAGCTGCCGCCGCTGCCCGACGCTGCTGCCGTGCTGGCGCCGCCGCCGAAGGAGCAGCCGAAGCCGCCGGAGGTGAAGCCGAAGCCCAAGCCGAAGCCGAAGGTCGCCGAGCGGCGGAAGCCCGTGAACCCGGACAAGCCGAAGGCGGACCAGACCACGGCGCCGGTCGCACAGGCCCAGGCCGCCCCGCAGGCCGCCGCTCCGAATTCGGGTGCATCGAGCGCGTCGCCGGCCGCCAATGCCAGCTGGCGCGGCTCGCTGATCGCCCATCTAAACCGCTTCAAGCGCTTCCCGAACGGCGCCGCCCCGGGCACTGTCCAGGTTGCCTTCAGCATCGATCGCGGCGGACGGGTGCTGTCGGCCAGGCTGGTCCGCGGATCCGGCGATGCTGCCCTCGACGAGGAGGCCGTGGCGATGATCCGGCGCGCGAGCCCGGTTC
>NZ_JBIWYK010000441.1:0-2543 GCF_044752385.1 Allobosea sp. CER48
GATGTCGCGAGATCAGAAAATGGACCCGCCGGCGCCGCAGGCGCCAATCACGGACGCCGGCATGTTGCTGGGCGTGCGCAAGGTCTCCGTGCTCATGCCGGGCATCATCGTCTTCGCGGTCGCCTTCGGTGCCGCGGCCTCGGCCAAGGGCCTGTCCTTCCTCGAGACCATGCTGATGAGCGCCTTCGTCTATGCCGGCGTGGCGCAACTCGTCGCGATGGAGCTATGGCGCCCGGAATGGAGCTGGGGCGCCATCGCCGGGCTGGCCGTCGTCACCGCGACGGTCAATGCCCGGATGGTGCTGCAGGGCGCTTCCCTACAGCCCTGGTTCGCGAAGTACCCCAAGGTTCTCAACGCCTTCCACCTGTTCTTCTTCACCGACGCCAACTGGCTGATCGGCACGCGCTATCAGGCCGAGGGGGGGCGAGACCTCGGCGTGCTGGTGGGGGCGGGGCTGGCGCTCTGGCTGGTCTGGGTGATTGCGACGGGCGGCGGCTACATGCTCGGTGCGCTGGTCAGCGATCCCAGCCGCTACGGCATCGACCTCGTGATGCCGATCTTCTTCGCGGCGATGATCGTGCCGCTCTGGCGCGGCCGACGCGGTACGGTGCCCTGGGTGGTCGCGGGCCTCGTCGCGCTGGTGACCGCCCGGCTGGTCGATGGCTATGCCTTCATCATCGTCGGTTCGCTCGCAGGCGCCATCACGGGAGCTTTCCGCGATGACGCTGCCTGATCCCGGCACCTGGGGCGCGATCCTCGCCATCACCGCGATGGCGATCGCGACATATCTCTGCCGTATCGCCGGCGTCGCGCTGATGAGCTTCATCCCGCTGACGCCGCACGTCCGCCGCGGGCTCGCCGCGCTGCCCGGCTCCATCGTGGTCGCCACCGTACTGCCGCTGATCGAGCGGCTGGGCTGGGCCGCTGCCATTGCGCTGCTGGTCGCGATCGGCACGATGATCCTGCGGCGCAGCGAGCTTCTGGCGCTGCTGACCGGCATGGCGGCGATCTCGGCGCTGCGCGCATTCGGCTTTTGAGAGGCTGCCCGGCTATTCGCCGCGGGGAGTGGGCTTGCGGTGCTTTCGAGAACGGGAGCGGAGCGTATATCAGTACGTGAGCACCGGAAGCGCAAAATGCGCCGTCAGACGGTCGCCGCAGTAGAAGTGCCGGGCAATCTCCGATCCATCACGGCGGCCGATTGCTTCCATCACATCACGTCATCCCGATATGCGCCGCCATGTGTTGACGGCGGGCGGCGGCGGGAGGACGGTGCGGCACAGTAAAACCGACTAAAACGGAGCGCCGTCATGGCATGGTATTCTCAGACGTGGACCTGGTTCGATGGGGCCTGGCATGAGGGCAACCCCGGCATCGTCGGTCCGCGCAGCCATGTGCTCTGGCAGGCTTCGTCGGTCTTCGACGGCGGTCGCTATTTCGACGGCGTCGCGCCGGATATCGATCTGCATGCCGCCCGCGTCAACCGCTCGGCGACGGCGCTCGGCCTGAATCCGACGGTCTCGCCGGACTTCATTGTCGAGAAGATGTTCGAAGGCGCCAAGAAGTTCGCGCCCGGCACGGCGCTCTACGTCAAGCCGATGTACTGGGGCGAGGCGGACGGCCCCTCCACCATCATGGCCGATCCGGAATCGACCCAGTTCGCGCTCTGCCTGTTCGAGGCGGCGATGCCGCAGCCGACCAACGGCTTTTCGGTGACCAAGGGTGCGTTCCGCCGCCCGAGCTACGAGACCGCGCCGACGGACGCCAAGGCGGGCTGCCTCTACCCGAACAATGCCCGCGTGCTGAAGGTGGCCAAGGCTGCCGGCTTCGACAATGCGCTGGTGCTCGACATGCAGGGCAACGTCGCGGAGACCGCGACCTCGAACATCTTCCTCGCCAAGGACGGCGTCGTGAAGACCCCGGTTCCGAACGGCACCTTCCTGAACGGCATCACCCGCCAGCGTGTCATCAAGCTGCTGCGCGAGAACGGCGTACCGGTCGAGGAGTGCAGCCTGCGCTATGAGGATTTCGAGCAGGCCGACGAGATCTTCATGTCGGGCAACTACTCGAAGTGCATGCCGGTGACCCGCATCGACAACCGCACGCTCCAGCCCGGGCCGCTGTTCCGCCGCGCCCGCGAACTCTACATGGACTTCGCCCACAGCAAGGCCAAGGCCGCCTGAGGCGGCTCGCCGTTGACGGCGCGCCTCGCCACCCGGCTGACCGAGCGGCTCGGCATCGCCCATCCCATCCTGTCGGCGCCGATGGCGCTGGCAGGCGGCGGGGCCCTCGCCGCGGCGGTGAGCCGCGCCGGCGGCCTCGGCCTGATCGGCGGCGGCTATGGCGACGGCGCCTGGATCGAGCAGCAATTCTCCGCGGCCGGCAACACGCAGGTCGGCTGCGGCTTCATCACCTGGTCGATGGCCAGGAAGCCGGAGCTGCTCGCGCAGGCCCTGGCGCACAGGCCCGCCGCATTGATGCTCTCCTTCGGCGACCCGCGCCCCTTCGCGGCGGAGATCGCATCCGCGGGCATTCCCCTGATCTGC
>NZ_JBIWYK010000442.1:0-2526 GCF_044752385.1 Allobosea sp. CER48
CGGCGCGTGACCTTCGAGCTCGGCGCCCGCGCCAGTGCGGCGGTCGGCCCGGTCGATCCGGCGATCGCCGCCGGGCTGGAGGCCGCAGCCGCCCGCCACGGTATCGCGACGATGCCGCTCGGCAGCCCGGCCTCGCATGATTCCGCGGCCTTCGCCGCGGCCGGGGTGCCCATTGCGATGCTGTTCGTGCGCAACGAGCATGGCAGCCATAACCCGCTGGAGGCGATGGAGATCGACGATTTCCTTGCGGCCTGCACGATCCTCGCCGATTGGGTGGCGCGAGAGGTCGCCTGAGTTGCCGCGCAATGCCATGCTGAACAACCTGCCTGCTGTTCCGGGACTTCGCCGATGAGCCGCCGCCCCCGCATCCTCGTCCTCAACCCCAATTCCAATGAAGCGGTCACGGAAGGGCTGCGGCAGGCGCTGGCACCGCTCGCCTTCGCCGAGGGCCCGGAGATCGTCTGCGAGACGCTTGCCGAGGGGCCGGCCGGCATCGAGACGCAGGAGCATGTCGAGAGCGTCACGCTCCCGCTGCGCCGCCGTGTCGAGGCGGCCAACAACGTCGATGCCTTCGTCATCGCCTGCTATTCGGACCCCGGCCTGCATGTTGCCCGCGAAGGCACGGCAAGTCCTGTCTTCGGCATCGCCGAATGCGGTGTGCTGACGGCGCTGACGCGGGCCGAGCGCTTCGGCGTCATCGCGATCAAGTCCCGCTCGATCCCGCGTCACATCCGCTATCTCAGGCAGATGGGCCAGATGGACCGGCTTGCCGGCGAGCGGCCGCTGGAAATGTCGGTGGCGGAAAGCGCCTCGGGCGAAGGCACGCTCGCGCGCATGATCACGATCGGGCGCGAGCTCCGGGACGAGGATGGTGCGGGCGTTATCGTCATGGGCTGCGCCGGCATGGCGCGGCACCGCCGGCAACTGGAGGATGCCCTCGGCATTCCGGTGATCGACCCCACGCAGGCCGCGGTCGCCATGGCGATCGGCACGGTCATGGTGCGCTGAGAAGGACAACAGCAGATGACGGCCCAATACGACCTGGTGATTCGAGGCGGCACGATCGGCTCCGCGACCGGCAGCTTCCGTGCCGATCTCGCCGTCAAGGACGGCAAGGTCGCCGCAATCGGGCTCGGCCTCGCGCCGGGCGCCCGCGAGATCGACGCCGACGCCAAGCTCGTACTGCCCGGTGGCATCGACACCCATGCCCATGTCGAGCAGGTCTCGGCCGGCGGGCTGCTCAACGCCGACACCTTCGAGAGCGCCACGACCTCGGCTGCCTTCGGCGGCAACACGACTCTGATCTCCTTCGCCGCGCAGCATCGCGGCCTCGATCTCAGGCAGGTCGTCGACGACTACGCGGCATTGGCCCGACGCGGCGCGCTGATCGACTATGCCTTCCACCTCATCGTCGCCAATCCCGATCGCAAGACGATCGCCGAGGACCTGCCGGCACTGATCGGGGAGGGGCATGCCTCGATCAAGGTCTTCATGACCTACGACCTGATCAAGGTGGACGACGAGCCGCTGCTCGACCTGCTGCTCACGGCAAGGCAGAATCGCGCGCTGGTCTGCGTCCATGCCGAAAACCACGGCATGATCTCCTGGATGGGCAAAAAGCTCGTCGAGAAGGGTTACGTCGCACCGAAATACCATGCGATCAGCCATCCGCGCGGTTCGGAGGCCGAGGCCTTCAACCGACTCATCACCGTGGCCGAACTGCTCGACCAGCCGATCATGATCTTCCACGTCTCGACGGCGGAAGGGGCGCAGGCGATCCGCGATGCGCGCGGGCGCGGCCTCAAGGTCTTCGCGGAGACCTGCCCGCAATATCTCTTCCTGACCCGGCACGACCTCGACAGGCCCGGACTCGAAGGCGCCAAATGGATGTGCTCGCCGCCGCCGCGCGAGGAGGCGGACCAGGAGGCGCTCTGGCAGGCCCTGGCGCTGGGCGATATCCAGACGGTCTCGTCGGACCATGCGCCCTACCGCTTCGATGAGACCGGAAAGCTCTCCGCCGGCCCGAACCCGACATTCAAGCAGATCGCCAATGGTCTGCCGGGGCTCGAGACGCGCTTGCCCCTGCTGTTCGACGCGCTGGTCTCGACAGGGCGGCCTGAATTCGCCGGGCGGGGGCTGGAGGCCTTCGTGAATCTCACCGCGACCGCACCTGCCGAGATCTACAACCTTCCCGGCAAGGGCGCTCTGCTTCCCGGCTACGACGCGGATATCGCGATCTGGAATCCGGCGAAGACGGTCACAATCACCGACGCGGCGATGCATGATCGCACCGGCTTCACGCCCTTCGCCGGCCGCAGCGTGACCGGCTGGCCGGAACGCGTCCTCGTACGGGGGCAGGAGATCGTCGGCGACGGCAATGTGACGGCAACCCCCGGTTCGGGGCGCTGGCTGGGCCGCACGGGCGGCAGCGCAGCGACGCCGACCGGCAAGCTCGTCGCCGATATCGATCCGGCGCGGAATTTCGGAGCGACACTGCTCGATTGAGAAATGGCGCGCCGCACCCGA
>NZ_JBIWYK010000443.1:0-2521 GCF_044752385.1 Allobosea sp. CER48
CTTTCCGACCCGGCCGATCACGCTGGTCGTGCCCTTCGCTGCCGGCGGCTCGACCGACATCGTCGCCCGGCTCGTCGGCCAGAAGATGAGCGAAATCCTCGGCCAGAACGTCGTGATCGAGAACAGGGCCGGGGCCGGCGGCAATGTCGGCTCCACTGCCGTCGCCCGCGCTGCGCCGGACGGCTACACGCTGCTGCTCGGTACGATCTCGACGCATGCCCTGAATCCGGCGATCCTGAAGACCGTCACCTTCGATGCCGTGAAGGACTTCACCCCGATATCGCTGCTCGCGATCGTCCCCAACGTCATGGTGGTGAACCCCAGCTTTCCGGCCAAGACGGTGAAGGAGGTGCTGCAGGTCCTGAAGGACAATCCAGGCAAGTACTCCTACGCGTCCTCGGGGGTCGGCACGCCGCTGCACCTCTCCGGCGAGCTGTTCAAGTCTCTCGGCGGCGTCCAGATGAACCATGTGCCCTATCGCGGCGCCGGCCCCGCCCTGAACGACGTCGTCGCCGGAGCGGTGCCGATCATGTTCGACAACCTGCCCTCCTCCGCCGGCTTCATCCGCAACGGCCAGCTGCGCGCGATCGGCGTGACGACCAAGGAGCGCGTCGCGTCCTTCCCGGACGTCCCGACCATCGCCGAGGGCGGCCTGACGGGCTACGAGACCTATACCTGGAATGCGCTGTTCGGCCCGGCCAACATGCCCCGCCCCATCGTCGAGAGGATCAACCAGGCCGCCAATCAGGCGCTCAAGGACGAGGCCGTGAAGAAGAAGCTGAACGACGTCAGCGCCGACATCGTCGGCTCGACGCCGGAGCAGCTGGGCGAGCACGTCAAGACCGAACTCGCCAAATGGGCGCCGATCGCCAAGGCCTCGGGCGCTGTCGTCGAATAGGCGAACGGCCGCGAGGCTGCGGTCGGCCTAGAGGGAAACCACGGGCCGGCCGCTGCGCTTCGCAACAATGGCCAATGCCGCTTCAAGCGCATTGGCGGCGGGGCTCGGCCCGGCGGAGCGCATGATCGCCTCGACCTCGGCAAAGCCTTGCAGCTGGCTGGATCGCTCGGGGCCTTCGCTCAATGCGCCGAGGAGGTGACGGCTCAGCGCCTCGGGCGTTGCCTCCTCCTGGATGAACTCCGGCACGATGTTACGGCCGACGATCAGGTTCGGAAGGATCACGCTCGGCAGCTTCACGAGCCGACGGGCGATCGCCGCCTCCCAATCGGCGCCCCGATAGGCGGCGACCGTCGGAATCTGCGACAGCGCAAGCTCCAGCGTGACCGTGCCCGAGGTTGCCAGCGCAGCACGGGCGTTGCGGAAAGCCGCGAGCTTGGCAGCCTCACCCGTGACGATCTCCGGGACAACCGGCCAGCCGGCGACCGCCTCGGCGATCGCGGGCTGCAGACGGGCGACCGCCGGCAGGACGAAACGTGCGCCCGGCACGGAGGCGGCGACCTTGGCGACTGCCTCGCCATAGACGGGCAGCATATGATGGATCTCCGAGCGGCGGCTGCCCGGCAGGACCAGCACGATCGGCCGCGATGCATCGTCTCGCGCATCCTGCTCCGTCTTGTCCGGCCGGAGCTCGCGCAGCCGCTGCATCAGCGGATGCCCGACATAAACGGTCTCGGGGCCGTGAAGCCGCGCCAACGCAGCCGGCTCGAAAGGCAGCAGCGCCAGAATCCTGTCGACATGCGGCGCCATGCGCCGGGCGCGCCCTGACCGCCAGGCCCAGACGCTGGGGCAGACCCAGTGCACGATCGGGATGCCCGGTGCCCGTGCCCGCACCTTCTTCGCGACCCGCAGGCAGAAATCGGGGCTGTCGATCGTCAGCAGCAGATCGGGCTCGAAGGCGACGACGCCGCGCGCGGCATCGCCGATCCGGCGCAGCAGCAGCGGGAGGCGCGCGATGACCGGGCCGAAGCCCATGACCGCGATATCGGATTGCGGGAAGAGCGGCCGCAACCCCGCCTCCGGCAGGCCGTGATCGCCGACACCACACAGCTCGATCGCGCGCCCGCCGAGCCGCTCGCGCAGCGCTGCGACGAACTGCAGCGCGAGCGCATCGCCGGAGGCCTCACCGGCGATGATAGCGAGACGGAACGGCCGCATCAGGCTATGCCCTCGACGAAGAGGCCGAGCCTGTCGGCAAGCTTGCCGAGCTCGTCACGATCTCCCACGAGCACCTGCCCGGCCTTGATGCCGATGCCGCACAGGCCGGCTTCGGCGACATGGCGCAGCGTGTCCGCGCCGATGGCAGGCATGTCGACGCGCAGGTCCTGCCCGAGTTTCGGAGCCTTCACCAGCATCCCGTCACCCTTGCCGATCCTGAGGCGCCCCCGGGCGCGCAGATCGGCGACACGGCCGATCATCGCATCCGTGCCCTCGGCCGCCTCGATCGCCACGATGCGATGATCGGCCAGGATCGCGGCCTGCCCGACATCGAAAGGCGACAGCGCTCCAAGCAGGGAGAAGCCATGTACCAGCACCTCCCGCTGCCCGGGCGTAGCCTGTCGACGG
>NZ_JBIWYK010000444.1:0-2518 GCF_044752385.1 Allobosea sp. CER48
CAGCCGTTGCGGCGCCTCGCCGAGGCGTCCCTCCAGCGCCATCGCCTTCGGCAGGACGAGGCCTGACCGCAACCTGCGCGCCCCGAAGGAAAGGGCGGCGCGCTCTCGCAGTGCCGCGCCGGCCGCGTGCAGCGGGATCAGGGCAGGCGCGTCCGGCGTCACCAGCAGGTGCCGCTCCACCGCCTGCACCCAATGCGCCTGCGGCACATCGCCGGCATCGAACAGGACGAGCCTGTCGCCGCGCGCCGCCGCTGCCCCGTCCTGCCAGGCCTCGGCAGGTGCGGTGCGCAGATAGCGCGCACCGGTCGTGTCCGCGACGCGCTCGAAATCCGGCGCCCCCACCGTGTCGACGATCACGGCATGGCCGAGAAAGCCTTCGGCCACCGCCGGAATCAGCACGGCAAGTGTTGCGGCGAGTGCGCGCGGGGAACCATCGGCGCGGATCACGGCAGTGAGCATACGCAAAGTTCTATGCCGCAGCGCAGCACGCCGCAATCCCGCGCTTGCTTTTCGTTCCTGTTATGTTCACTCTATCCGGACCAGGAACGCGTCGATTCCCGGCGCGCGAACCGGCTGGAAAGCCATGCCCCAGGCCAGACCCTCCGAAAGGCCGCACCCCACGGCCCAACCGCTGCGGCGGCAAGACAGGGAGCCGACCATCTCGTCCCCGGTCGTCGCGCCGGCCGACCCCCTCGCCTATGCCGGGCATCGCATCGACCCGGAGCGGCGGCGCGGACGCGGCGCCACGATCAATCCGGGCGGACGCTACGAGGCCGAGCAGCGCATCGCCGAGGACGATGGCTGGGGCTCGCTCGAGGAGCTGCCGCCGTTCAGGACGGAGATCGCCTACGAGAAGGCGCGCAACATCATCACGCGCAACGACTCGCCGGATATTTCCTTCGACCGCTCGATCAATCCCTATCGCGGCTGCGAGCATGGCTGCGTGTACTGCTTCGCGCGGCCGACCCATGCCTATCTCGGGCTCTCCCCCGGACTGGATTTCGAGAGCAAGCTGACGGCGAAGCCCGATGCCGCGGCGCTGCTGGAGAAGGAGCTCTCCTCCCCCTCCTACCAGCCGCGGACCATCGCCATCGGCACGAATACCGACGCCTATCAGCCGATCGAGAAGAAGCTCCGGATCATGCGCGAGATCCTGGGAGTGCTGGCGAAGTTCAACCACCCGGTCGGCATCGTCACCAAATCGGCCCTGGTCCAGCGGGACATCGATATCCTCGCGCCGATGGCCGAGAAGGGGCTGGTCAAGGTCGCCATCTCCGTCACGACGCTCGATGCGAAGACGGCGCGGGGCATGGAGCCGCGCGCCGCCTCGCCGCAGAAGCGTCTGGAGACGATCCGGAAACTCTCCGAAGCCGGCGTTCCGACGACGGTGCTGGTCGCGCCGATCATCCCGGCCGTCAACGAGCACGAGATCGAACGCATCCTCGACGCCACCAAGGCCGCCGGCGCGCAGGAGGCCGGCTATGTGCTGCTGAGATTGCCGCTCGAAGTTCGCGATATCGTACAGGAATGGCTGCTCACGCATCATCCCGACAAGCTCCGGCATGTGATGTCGCTGATCCGTTCGACGCGCGGCGGCAAGGACTACGATTCGCAATGGGGCCAGCGCATGGTCGGCTCCGGCCCCTATGCCTGGATGATCGGCCGGCGCTTCGAGATGGCGGCCGAACGCGTCGGCTTCAACACCACGCGGCGGCGCCTGCGCACCGACCTGTTCGTGAAGCCGGAGAAGGAGAAGGCGCAGCTCAGCCTGTTCTGAAGGCGGGCTGCCTCGGGTGCGAAGGGGCGGCGCCGGCACTGGCTTCGCATCGCGCTCTGCGGCATAAGCCGGCGATGCCCGCCGATTTCACCCGCGAGACCCTTGCGATCGCCAACGGCCTCTGGCCGCTGGCCGGCATCGACGAGGTCGGCCGCGGGCCGTTGGCTGGCCCGGTGGTCGCGGCCGCGGTCATCCTCGACCCCGCCCGCGTGCCGCATGGGCTCGACGATTCGAAGAAGCTGCCGGCGTCCGTCCGCGAAGAGCTGTTCGGCGAAATCATGGAGCGTGCGCTTGCCGTTTCCGTCGCGAGCGTGACGGCGGTCGAGATCGACAAGGTCAACATCCGCCAGGCGACGCTGCTCGCGATGCGCCGCGCCGTCGCGGGCCTGCCGGTGGTACCGCTGCATGTGCTGGTCGACGGCAACGACCCGCCGCAACTCAGCTGTGGCTGCGAAGCGATCATTCAGGGTGATGGCGCAATCGCCTCCATCGCCGCCGCCTCCATCGTCGCCAAGGTCACGCGCGACCGGATGATGGCCCGGCTGTGCCGGCGCTATCCCGCCTACGGTTTCACGGGCCATGTCGGCTACGCCACACCGCAGCATCGGCGGGCGATTGCAGAGCATGGCCCCTGCCCCGAGCACCGCTACTCCTTCTCCCCCGTGAAAGGCGTCTGGTTCCGATAGGGACCGGCTCGCCCGCCTGCGTTCCCGTCCGGAGCGGGGCGCAGACGCGTGGTCG
>NZ_JBIWYK010000445.1:0-2506 GCF_044752385.1 Allobosea sp. CER48
GGCCGGCGGCGTTCGGCAGGATGCTGCCGCTGATCAGGCCGGTGGCGGGATCGAGCGCCAGGCCGGGAGGCAGCGTGCCGCCGGCCGAATAGGACAGTGCGTCGCCTTCGATATCGCTGAAGTAGCCGGCGAGGTTCAGGCTGACGGCCGTGCCCTCGGCGCGGTTGAGGGCCGGGATGGCCCCGGCGGCCGGCGGGTCGTTCACCGGCAGCACCGTGACGGTGACATCATATTCGTTGCTGCCGCCGAGCCCGTCCGAGACGATGAAGCTGAAGCTGTCCGTTCCGGCGAAATTCGCGGCCGGCGTGTAGGTATAGCTGCCATCCGGCGCGATGGTGACGGTGCCATGGGCCGGCACGGTGGTGCCGGTGGAATAGACCACCCGGTCGCCATCGTCATCGGTCGCTGCCGGCAGCGTGCCGGTGAAGGCGGTGTCCTCATTGGTGGTCAGGCTGCCGCCGGAAGCAATCGGGGCGTCGTTCTCGCCCGCGACCGTGACGGTGACGGTCGCCGTCGCGACGCCACCCTGTCCGTCCGAGATCGTGTAGGTGAAGGTCGTCACGCCGTTGAAATTGGCGTTCGGCACGAAGGTCAGCGTGCCATCGGCATTGAGCGTCACGCTGCCCTCGGCCACGGCGAGCGGGACCCCGGCCGTGATGACGGCCCCGTCGATCTGGATGATCGCGAGCGGGCTGCCCTCGACATCGCCGTCATTGGCGCGCGGGTCGAAGGTGGCGCTGCCGTCCTCGGCCAGTTCGACGACGTCGTTGATGGCGACCGGCGGGTCGTTTACCGGCGTCACGGTGCCGGAGACGGCCGCGCTCGCAGTGCCGCCGGCGCCGTCGCTGAGGGTATAGCTGAAGCCGATCGGGCCGTTGTAGTTCGTGGCCGGGGTGAAGCTGAGCGTGCCATCGGGGTTGAGCGTGATCGTGCCGCCCTGGATCGCGATCGTCCCTCCGCTGGCGATGTTGGTGCCGTTGATCTGGGTAATGGCGAGCGCGTTGCCGTCGATATCGCTGTCATTGCTGCGCGGATCGAAGGTGACCGGCGTATCCTCCGCCGTGGTGAAGGTGTCGTCGACCGCGACGGGCGCGTCGTTGACCGGCGTGACCGTGCCGTCGATCGTGGCGGTGGCCGTCGTGGTGCCGTCGGAGATCGTATAGGTGAAGTTCGGCGCGCCGTTGTAGTTCGCGGCCGGAGCGAAGGTCAGGCTGCCGTTGGCGTTGAGCGTGACGGTGCCGCCGGTCACCGTAACCGGCACGCCGACACTGATCGCGGCACCGTTGATCTGGGTGATCGTCAACGCATTGCCGTCGATATCGCTGTCATTGCTGCGCGGGTCGAAGGTGACCGGCGTGTCCTCGGCCGTGGTGAAGCTGTCGCTGACCGCGACGGGCGCGTCGTTTTCGCCGGTGACGGTGACGGTCACCGTGGCGGTCGCGGTGCCGCCCTGTCCGTCGGACACGGTATAGGTGACGCTGGTGGCGCGGGTCTGGCCGGCGGCGAGGTTGTCGAAGGCGGTGCCGGGGACGAAGCTGTAGGTGCCGTCGGCATTGATGGTGAAGCTGCCGCCGTTCGAGCCGGCGACCACGGCCCCGACCGCGCCGGCGACGCCGTTGACCGCGGAGACGGCGAGCGGGTCGCCATCCGGGTCGTTGTCGGCCCCGTTGCCGTTATTGGCAAAGACCGATCCGCCGATACTGGCGTTCTCCGTCGTCGCCAGCGCGTCGTCGCGCGCGATCGGCGCGGGATTGCCCACCGTCCAGGTGAAGCTGCGGCTGGTGCTGAGCCCGCCTGCATCCGTGGCGGTGATCGTGACGGTATAGGGGCTGCCGAGGCTGGCGCTGCGATCGATGGTGCCGGAGATCACGCCGGTGGCGGGATTGAGCGTCAGGCCGGGCGGTAGCCCGGTCGCGGCATAGCTGCGCGTATCGCCGATATCGACGTCGAAGAAGTTGCCGGAAATGTCGAAGGACACCGCCTGCGCGTCCGTGCCGGCCTGGCTGGCGATCGGCGTTGAGCCCGGGGCGTCGTTCACGGGAGTGACGTTGATCGTGAGGGTCGAGGAAGCCGTCGCGGTGCCGTCGCTGACCGTGAAGCCGACCTGCGGCACCGCGCCGTTGAAATTGGCCGCCGGCACGTAGCTGTACGATCCGTTGGCGTTGAGCGTCAGGGAGCCCCAGGCGCCGGCGGCTGTCTGCCCGGCATTGTAGGCGGTGCCGCCGATCGTGAAGGTGGCGACGGAGAGCGGATCGCCGTCCGGGTCGCTGGCGGAGGCCAGGACGCCGCCCGCGGCGCCAATCGTCAGAGCGGTATCTTCGTTGGTGGTCGCGGTGACCGGGTTGGCGATCGGCGTGTCGTTGACCGCGGTCACCGTGACGCTGACGGTGTACTCCACGGTCGCGATGCCGTCGCTCACCGTATAGGTGAAGCTGTCCGGCCCGTTATAGTTCGCCGCGGGCGTGTAGCTGTAGGTGCCGTTTGCGTTGATCGTCACCGAACCATG
>NZ_JBIWYK010000446.1:0-2500 GCF_044752385.1 Allobosea sp. CER48
ACGCGCCTGGACGGCGATTCGTGGGAACTGGCCGAGGTGCCTCTGGGCGAGGACAGCGAGCGCTACGAAATTCGCGTCTTCAACGGCGCGGCGGCGGTTCATGCCGAAATCGTGAACCGGCCCGAATGGATATACCCCTCGGCGCAGGAGCTCGCGGATTTCGGCTCGCCGCAGCTGGAGCTGGTTGTCTCCCTGGCCCAGCTCGGTGCCGCTGTTGGCCGCGGGCGCGAATGGCATGGACGGATTGCCGTGGCGTGATCTAGGGTCCTCTTTGTGGACGGGGTGATGCATTCATGGCGCATTCACGCGGATGGGGTTAGCCCATGTCGATGATGCCGATCGAACCGATCCTCGCTTTCGCGCTCATGACGTCTGCGCCGATGCCGATCATCCGCGTCGACGACGCGACGCCGATGTCCTGCCTGTCCTCTGACGAGACCCGCGATGCCGTTGCCGAGGGGCGTGTCATGCAGCCGGCCGAGGCGTCCCGCCATGCCCGTCATGCCGCGCCCGGCGAGGTCGTCCGCATCAGATTGTGCCGGCAGGGCGAGGAATTCGTCTATGTCGTCACGACCCTGAAGCGCGATGGCCGCGTGGCGCGCGTGACGCTGGAAGGACAATCCGGCAAGATCGCTACCATCCGTTGATCGAATTGCCGTAAACGGCCTCGCTGGCACCCGCACAAACTGGAGCGAACCGACCGTGAGACTGCTCGTCGTCGAGGACGACAAGGACCTCAACCGCCAGATCGTGACCGCTCTGGAGAATGCCGGCTATGCCGTCGACAAGGCTTTCGATGGCGAAGAGGGCCTCTATCTCGGCGAGACCGAGCCCTATGACGCCGTCATCCTCGACCTCGGCCTGCCGAAAGTCGATGGCGTCGCCGTGCTGCAAGGCTGGCGTCGGGCCGGCAAGACCATGCCGGTGCTGATCCTGACGGCGCGCGACCGCTGGAGCGACAAGGTCGGCGGCTTCGATGCCGGCGCGGATGATTATGTCGTGAAGCCGTTCCACGTCGAGGAACTGCTCGCGCGAGTGCGCGCCCTGCTGCGCCGTGCCGCGGGTCACGCCACTTCGGAACTGGTTTGCGGGCCCGTCCGGCTCGATACGCGAGCGAGCCGCGTCGTCGTCGACGGAAATCCCGTGAAGCTGACCTCGCACGAGTACCGGCTGCTGTCCTATCTGATGCACCACCAGGGGCGGGTCGTTTCGCGCACCGAGCTGGTGGAGCATCTCTACGACCAGGATTTCGATCGCGATTCCAACACGATCGAGGTCTTCGTCGGCCGGCTGCGCAAGAAGCTCGGCGTCGACATCATCGAGACCGTCCGGGGCCTCGGCTATATTGCCGCCGCTCCGGAAAAGGTCTGATCGCGGGACATGGTCCTCAAATCCTACCGCTATTCGCTGGGAGCGCGGCTGTTCCTCTCGGCGGCGTTCTGCTGCGTGCTGATCCTGGTCCTTGCCGGGGTAGGGCTGACGACCTTCTACCGCCGCTCGGCCGAGCGTGGATTCGACGAGCGGCTCTCGGTCTATATCAAGCAACTCGTCGCGGACCTCGCTGCGCCGCCCGAAACCGAACGCCAGACCATCGGCGATCTCGGCGAGCCGCGCTTCGATTTGCCTTTGACCGGCTGGTACTGGCAGATCACCCGCCTCGACGGCGAGCGCCCCAATGTCCGTTCCTCGCGCTCGCTGGTGGGCGGCCAGCTGCCGAGGCTGCTCGACCAGTCCATCGCTCCGAACAGCCGTGGCCTGCGCGAGAGCTATGTCTCCGGTCCCGACGATCGCCAGCTGCGCGTCCTCGAGCGCGAGATCGACGTCGGAGAAGACGGGCGCTTCACGGTCGCGGTCGCGGCGCCGGCAGACGAGATCGAGGGGGACATCCAGGATTTCCGCTTCGCGCTGGCGATGACCTTCCTGCTGCTCGGCCTTGCCCTTGTCGCGTCGACCCTGCTGCAGGTGCGGTTCGGCCTGCGCCCTCTGGTGCGCCTGCGTGCGGCCGTCGGCTCCGTGCGAACGGGCGAGAGCCCGCGCATTCCCGGCCAGTATCCGCCGGACCTGACCCCGCTCGCCAGCGAGCTCAACGAGCTCATCGACGCCAATCACGAGATCCTGGACAGGGCCCGCACCCAGGTCGGCAACCTCGCGCACGCCCTCAAGACGCCTCTCAGCGTGATGATGAACGAGGCGGGATCGGGCGCGGGGCAACTGCCCCAAACGGTCAGGACGCAGACGGCGATCATGCGCGATCAGGTGCAGTACTACCTCGACCGTGCCCGCGCTGCGGCGTTGTCCGGAGCGCTGGGTGGCGTGACCGAGGTTGCTCCGTCGCTGGAAGCGTTGCTCCGCACCTTCATGAAGATCTCCCAGGACCGCGAGATCGCCGGCTCACACACCGTTCCGGTTTCGCTGCGCTTCCGCGGAGAGAAGCAGGATTTCGAGGAGATGCTCGGCAACCTGCTCGACAATGCCTTCAAATGGGCTGCATCCAGGGTCG
>NZ_JBIWYK010000447.1:0-2492 GCF_044752385.1 Allobosea sp. CER48
GCAGGTTGGCCAGCCGTCCCTTTGCGCCGCCCTCGTTGGCGTGGGTGTCCCAGCCTTCGAAGGCGAGCGCGGCAATGCGGGGTCCGTCGTCGGCGCCGACCAGCCCGGCGACGCCTTCCGCGATCCGGCGCATGCCGTCGGCTGAGTCCGGCCCGCCACCTCCCCTGGGCTCGGCCATGCCGCTGCGCCGCGCCAGCCCCTCGGTGTCGATCGCCTGTTGCAGGGCCATGGCGAGACCGGGGTCGCGCTGGCCGTAGAGATCGGCGAGACGCGTCGTCAGGTCGGCCCCGGCCCGCGCCATGCGCGGTGGCGCCCAGCCCAGCACCGGTGCCGGCCCCCGCACCACGAGCGGCGGCACGACTCCGACACCCAGCACGCCCTTGCGCGAGATGCCCTCCCCGGCCGGCAGGCTCGCTATCAGACGGTTGAGCCAGCCATCCTCGGTGTGGCCCGGCCCGGCCTGCCCGCTCTCCAGCACGTCCTGACCGTCGAAATGGGAGCGCTCACGATAGCCCGTCGCCGCCGCGTGCACGATCGACGCCCGGCCCTCGCGGTAAAGACGGGCGAGGTTCGGCATCGCCGGATGCAGATAGAAGAAGCCATCCAGGGGCAGCGCAGCCTCCGGCCCGTCCTTGGCGAGCGCTATGCCCTCGCGCAGGCCGGCATAGTCGGGGTCGCCAAGCGGCGGCACCGCCGAGAGCCCGTCCAGCGCCCCGCGCAAGACGACCAGCAGGAAGCGTGGATCGCGGCTGCCCGCCGCCGCATGGGCGAGTTTCGGCACGAAGGACCAGGCGAAGAGCGCGCCGGCCGCGCCGAGCACCGCCCGCCGCGACGGCGTCATCCGTTCGCAATCGTCGTCATCATGTTCCATCGGCCTCACCTCCGCTGGAATTCGGGCGACAGCAGCAGCAGCGCCAGCGCCTGCGGCCGGCTCTCCGCCCGGGCCACCGCCTGCCGCGTCTCGGGCGAGAGGATCGGCCCGAGAATGTCCTCGCTCAGCGCACGTGGATCCGGTGCCGCGTTCGCCGCCTGCCGACCCCAGCCGGCGCTGACGTCGATGCGCGTCTTGATGCCTTCGGCCGAGGCCCAGGCGGCATTGCTGTCGGCGAAGCCGTTGGGCCCGGACGGCTGCCAGAAGGGCTGCCCCATGGCCGTCAGCGGTCCGATGATCTGGCCGAAATCAGGCTGGCGGCCCAGCGCCCGATAGGATGCCAGCAGGAACTCCTGCGGCGAACGAATCTTGGTCGCCGGCGCCAGCCACGCTTCATTGCTGCCGATCAGGGCCCGATAGACGGCCGGCAGATCGCCGCCGCCCTGCCGAAAGGTCGTAGCCAGCAGGTCGACAAGCCCGCGCGGTGGATCGTCGGCCACGAAATGCCGGACGAGCTTGGTCGCGATGAATCGGGCCGTAGCAGGATGTCGGGCGAGGTCGGTCAGCGCCGCGACGCCTTGCGCCCGGCCCGGCTGGTCGTAGGAGCGGCCGAGGAGCGGCGTCACGCCCGGCTCGTGCAGGCCGGCATTGAACGCGAAGGAGCCGGGAAATCCGAGCACGCCCTCGCGGCCGACGACAGTCCAGCCGGTGATGATGCGCGCGAGATTGGTGACGTCCGCCTGGCCGTAGCCGCCGGAGACGCCGAGCGTGTGCAGCTCCATGATCTCCCGCGCGAGGTTCTCGTTCAGGCCGCGCCCCCGCCGGCGGCCCGCGGCCGAGTTGGGGCCGACCGACTGGCGGTTGTCGAGGAAGTCGAGCATCGCCGGGTGGCTTTCGGCCGCGATCAGCATTTCCTCGAAGCGACCGAAGACACGAGGGCGGATGGCCTCTCGCTCATAGCTCCCCGCCATCATGCGGGACATATTGCTCTTGGTCGCCCCGATGCAGAAATGGTTCGACCAGAACATCACCAACCGCTCGGTGAAACCGGACTCGGCCGCCAGCGCCAGATCGACGCGCGCCTTCACCTCCTCGCGGTAGGTCCTGTAGGGGAGCGCCGGCTCTGCCCGGGCCTTCGCGGCCGGGGCCATCTGGTTTGGCGGGGAAGCCGGCTGCATCTCGCCCTGCCCGGCATTGGCGGTCTGCATGCCCTGCGCCGGCTGCGGCGCCTCGGCGCGCCTTGCCTCGCGATCGCGCTTCTCATCATCCTCGAACGCGTAAAGCGCCTTGCCGATCTCTGCCGCGCCCGAGAATGGAACGCCTTGCGGCTGAGCGATGAGAGATGAATCGATTTCGGTCAGAAGCCGGTCCCGCGCCTCCCGACGGATCGCCTCGCTCTGCCCGGGCTTCGGCCCGAGACCGAAACGCTGGAGCGCGACGGCCCCGGCCTTCAGATCGTCCGATCCCGCCATGCCGTCGGTCTCCGCTCAACCTGTCCGTCAGCATCCGGGCCGACTATGGCGAAATACTGAAGGTCTTCATGACAATTCGGCAATGTTCGGCCGGTGCGGCGCCGCCATGACAGCCGGATGCCCCATTGCCGTGGCGGTGACGCGCTGGC
>NZ_JBIWYK010000448.1:0-2479 GCF_044752385.1 Allobosea sp. CER48
GCGCTGATCGGCGCCATCACCGCTTTCGATTGGCGCCTTGCGCGGGAGCCGCTAGGTTCGCGGGCCTACCGCGAACAGGGTATCGCTTCGGACCATGAATATTCTCTCGATCCAGTCTCACGTCGCCTATGGCCATGTGGGCAATGCCTCCGCGACCTTCCCGATGCAGAGGCTCGGCGTCGAAGTCTGGCCGATCCATACGGTGCAGTTCTCGAACCACACCGGCTATGGCAGCTGGAAGGGCCGGGTCTTCGACGGTGGCATGATCGACGAGGTCATGGACGGCATCGCCGAGCGCGGCGTGCTGGCCGCCTGCGATGGCGTGATCTCCGGCTATATGGGCTCGGCCGATATCGGCCATGCGATCCTGTCCGCCGTCGAAAGAGTGCGGGCAGCCAATCCCAAGGCCCTCTATTGCTGCGACCCGGTGATCGGCGATGTCGGCCGCGGCGTGTTCGTGCGGCCGGGCATACCCGAGTTCATGCGCGAGCAGGCCGTGCCGGCGGCCGACATCGTGACCCCCAACCAGTTCGAGCTCGAGCTTCTGACCGATATCGAGATCAAGACCATCGCCGATGCGCACCGCGCCGTGGAGGCGCTGCGCGATGCCGGGCCGAAGGTGGTCATGGTGACCTCGCTCGTCACCGAGGAGACGCCGGCCGACGCGATCGACCTGATGGCGGCCGATGCGAAGGGGAGCTGGCGCGTTCGCACGCCCAAGCTCGATGTCAGCGTCAACGGCGCGGGTGACGCGATCGCGGCCCTGTTCTTCACCCATTACTTGCGCGAGGAATCGGCCGCGACCGCGCTGTGCAAGGCAGCCTCCTCGATCTACGGGCTGCTCAGGCGGACCAAGGAGGCGGGCTCGCGCGAGATCCTGACCGTGGCGGCGCAGGACGAGTTCGTCACGCCTTCACAGGTGTTCGAGCCGGAAGCGATCTGAGCGCACCACGATGAAGCTGCGCATCGGCACCTTCAACGTCGAGAACCTGCTGACGCGCCACCGCTTCGAGCCCGGCGGGCGCACCGAGACGGCCGCGGCGATGTCGCTGTTCCATTTCCCGCGCGCCGATGAGCGCGACGCGGTGGAGCGCTCGCTCGCGGTCGCGCTGGAGGACGACAAGCGCCAGATGACGGCGCTCGCCATAGCCGAGGCGCAGGCCGATCTCTGGATGCTGCAGGAGGTCGATTCTCTCGCCAGCCTGCAGGCCTTCTTCTCGAACTATGTCCACCGCATCGCCGATCATCGGTACGGTCATTTCGCGCTGATCGACGGTAATGACCGGCGCAATATCGATATCGGCTTCGCCGCGCGCCGCGATCTCTTCGGGCAGGTCACGGTGCGCTCGCACAAGGACCTGACCTTCGCCGAGGCCGGCGTGCATGACCGCGAACTTGCCATGCTCGGCATCGGGCCGCACGGCAAGGTCTTCGCGCGGGATTGCCTGGAGGTGGAGATCGCCCTCGACGGGCGGCGGCTCAGCCTGTTCGGCTGCCATTTCAAGTCGATGAACAATGGCCGCGAGGACGGCCGGGAGATGACGCTGCCGGTGCGCCGTGCCGAGGCGCGGGCGGTGCGCTGGTTGGTCCAGCAGCGCTTCGGTGGCGGCTGGCGCGAGACGAACTGGATCGTGCTGGGCGACCTCAACGGCTATCGCCATGGCCTCGGGCCGCGGGCCGAAGTGGTCGATGAGGGGGCCAGCGGCATCGAGCCGTTGCTGGACGACTTCGCCATCGATCCGATGGAGGCCCAGCCCGAGCATGAGCGCTGGACGCATTTCCGGCGCTACTGGTCCGAAAGCCAGGAGAAGCTGATCGACAGCCATATGCCGCTCGACCACATCCTGCTTTCGCCGGCGCTGGCAGCGGCCAATCCAAGGCCGGCGATGCAGATGATCCGCCGCGGCCTGCCATATCGCGTGCCGTTAGACCCGCGAGAACCGGACCGTTCGATGGCGCGGCTCGCCACCTGCGCCGACCGCTATCCGCGCGTCGGCTGGGATCGGCCGAAGGCGTCCGACCACTGTCCGCTCACGATCGATCTCGACATCCCGGAAGGGTGACCCCGATGAAACGCCGCTTCGTCACGCTCGACGTCTTCACCACGCGCCGCCATGCCGGCAATCCCCTCGCTGTGGTGCTCCAGTCGGAAGGGCTCGACACCGAGGCGATGCAGGCGATCGCGCGCGAGTTCAACCTGTCGGAGACGGTCTTCGTCGCGCCGCCCGAGAAGCCCGGTCATCGTGCCGCGATCCGTATCTTCACCCCCGGCACAGAGCTGCCCTTCGCCGGGCACCCGACCGTCGGCACGGCGGTCTGGCTGGCGCTCAGCGACGATGCGGAGGGGCGCCTCGCCGATCTGCTTGTGCTGGAGGAGAAGGTCGGGCCCGTCTCCTGCGCCGTCGAGATCAAGGGCAGCCATGCCGGCCATGCGGTCTTCACATTGCCGCGCCTGCCGGAGCGGGCGGGGGAGGCGGTT
>NZ_JBIWYK010000449.1:0-2478 GCF_044752385.1 Allobosea sp. CER48
CCGCTGCGAACAGCTGCCTGATCGCGGCCGCGTCCACCGATCAGGAGGCCGCGAGAGCGCTTTCGTTCCGCGGCTTGATCTCGACGGACTCGCCGCAGCCACAGGCCGAAACCTGGTTTGGATTGTTGAACACGAAGGTCGAGGAGAAGCGGTCGGTCTTGAAGTCGAGCTCCGTGCCGAGCAGGAAGAGCACCGCCTTGGCATCGACGACCACCGTCGCATCCTTCTCGGTCACGACTTCGTCGCCCTTGTTGATCGCGCGGGCTATCTCGAAGGTGTACTCCATCCCGGCGCAGCCGCCCTTCTTGACGCCTACGCGCAAGCCGAGCGCCGGCGCTTCGTCGCCAGCCGAGTGCGACATGATCTCAAGGATGCGGGCAGCGGCGGCGTCGGTCAGCGAGATGACCTTCAGGCCCGGTATCGAAAACATTCCTCGTCCCTCCTCGACCGGGTTCAAGGCCCGGTGAAGCAAGATTGTTCCTCTAACATAGGGATTGCCATGCCGCGCGTCGAGATGGCGCCGACGCGCCATGCAATCTGAGCCTCGCTGCCTCCACGCGAGGCGGATTGCGTATCCGGCCCTGACATGCACTCTGGCGCATCACCTCGCCTGCCCAACTCCCGGAAGAACCATGCCGCATCGCCTGCACCGTCCCGATTCGCTGCGTGCCCTCGTCCAAGACATGGTCGTGAAGGCCGGCTGGACGGAAGCCGAGGCACGCGAGACCGCCGATCACCTCGTGCTCGCCAATCTGAGCGGGCATGACAGCCATGGCGTCGGCATGATCCCGCTCTATTTCCAGTCGCTGGCGGATGGCAATCTCAGCCCGGAGTCGCAGCCGCAGACACGTGTCGATGCCGCGCCCTTCCTCATCATCGACGGCGCCGTCGCACTCGGTCAGCCGAATGCGCGCAATGCGGTGGACCGCGCCGTGGCGATGGCCAAGGCCGGCGGCGTCGCGATCGTGAACCTGCTCGATTCGCATCATATCGGCCGCATCGGCCATTATGCCGAGGTCGCGGCAGAAGCCGGGCTGATCTCGTTCTTCTGGGTGAACGTTGCCGGTCGCCCGCCGATCGTGGCGCCGCACGCTGCCAAGGAGGCGCGCTTCGGCACCAATCCGCATGCGATCGGCATTCCCGTTCCCGAGGGCGAGCCGCTCATTCTCGATTTCGCCACCAGCCGCATGGCCCATGGCAAGGCACGCGTCGCGCTGAACAAGGGCGAGCAGGTGCCGCCTGGCTACATCATCGATGGCGAGGGCCGGCCGACGACCGACCCGGCCCATGTCTTCGCGAGCCCGGACCACCCGCTTGGCGCGCTCCTGCCTTTCGGCGACCACAAGGGGGCCGGCCTCTCGCTGATCGCCGAGCTGCTCTCGGCCGGACTGATGGGCGCCGCCCGCATCGACGAGAAGCCGCAGAAGAGCTGGATCATCAATTCGCTCTTCGGCGTGATCATCGATCCCGCGCGGCTGGAGCCGGACGCGGCGCTGCGCAAGAGCCGCACCGAAAGCTACCTCGCCTTCGTGCGCGCGGCGAAGCCGCAGGATCCCGGCAACCCGGTGCTGGCGCCTGGCGACAAGGAGCGCAACGTCCGGGCCGAGCGGGCTGCCGCCGGTATCCCGCTCGACGATGAGACCTGGTCGCAGATCAAGGCCGCCGCGGCGCGCCACGGCATTGACGCCGACAGCTACTGAAGCCGGCATGTCGCCGCAGACCTACACCGCCTTCTGTGCCTCGCTGGCTGCGACGAACCACGTCGTGCAGTGGGGTGGCGCCGATGTCTGGAAGGTCGGCGAGAAAGTCTTCGCCATCGCGCGGCAGCAGGCGGATGGCGAGATGGCGGTGAGCTTCAAGTGCTCGCCGATGGCCTTCGACATCCTCAAGGAGCAGCCCGGCCTGAGGCCTGCGCCCTATCTCGCTTCGCGCGGCATGAAATGGATCCAGTGGCTGACCGGCGAGAGCATGCCCGACGATGCCCTGCAGGACTATCTGCGCGAGAGCCACCGCCTCGTCGCCGCTGGACTGACGAAGCGGGTGCGCGCCGGGCTCGGGCTCGGCTAGAGCAGCGCCTCGCCACGGAACATCGGCGTCGAGGCCCCCCCGACCCGCGAGCGATAGCCGTCGGCGACGCGACGCGACGTCACGTTCAGCAGGCTCGGGCGGCCCATTTCGACTCCCTGGGTGATCTTATAGGCCGCCGCTTCGCCGCCATCGAGGGATAGCAGCAGTGCGCCGAGCGTGGCGCTGGCGCTGCCGGTGGCCGGGTCTTCCCAGGTGCCGGCGAGCGGCGCGAACATTCGCGCCCGGATGTCGTTGCCGTCACGGGCGTAGAGGAACAGCGACAGCCGCCCCTGCAGTTCCGCGTGCTGGCTTTCGAGCTTGCGGAAGGCGGCGAGATCGGGCCCAGCCTTCGCAACCGCATCGGCCGCGACCTGCGCCAGAACGAATTTGACGCCGAGCGAGGCCTGGACA
>NZ_JBIWYK010000450.1:0-2471 GCF_044752385.1 Allobosea sp. CER48
GCCGTGCCCGTGGTTCGCCGCGGGCGCGGGTTCTCGTCCGCAGAAAGGAGCTTCGATGCAGGTTCTCGTTCGAGACAACAATGTCGACCAGGCCTTGCGTGCGCTCAAGCGGAAGCTTCAGCGCGAGGGCGTGATGCGCGAGCTCAAGCGGCGCAGGGCTTATGAGAAGCCGTCCGAGCGCCGGGTCCGCGAGAGGGCGGACGCCGTCCGCCGGGCCCGCAAGGCGGCGCTCAAGCAGGCGCGGCGGGAGGGTCTGATCGCCGCTCCACGCGCAAAAAACAGCTCGCTGCGCGCTGGAAGCGGGGCCGCCGCGCGTTGATTTCGATACCAATTCGCCTCGATCTGGATTAAGGCGCCCGCGCGGGCCAAAAAACAACCCGTAACAACCCGAGAGAAGATCACCCTTGAAGAACCCCAGCGACCGCAGCTTCACCGACCGTCAGGCCAATTCCGCCAAAGCCAAGCAGGCGCTCCTCGAGCGTTTCAAGGCACGGCCCAAGGCCGATGACCCGGTCATGGTGCAGCGACGTGAGGAGCGGGAAGCCATCGCCCAGGCTCGCGCCGAGCGCGAAACCGAGAAGGCGAAGATCCGGGCCGAGAAGGAGCGCCTCGAGGCGCTCGAGCGCGCGCGGATCGAAGAAGAGAAGCGCCAGGAAGAACTCGCTCGCGAGGCGGCCCGCAAGGCGGAGCAGGCCAAGCGCGATGCCGAGCGTCCCCGCAAGGTGCTGCTTGAGGCCGTGCAGTACATGCAGCTGCGCACGGCCGGCAAGCGCCGCTGACGCGTCTCTCGTTCGGCCGGGATTGGCCGGACGTCAGGAATTCCGCACAATCACAGATGCGATTTGGGGCGCCGAGGGCGCCCCTTTTCATATCCGCTTAACTGCAATAGCGGTCCGCCATCCCGGTAGTGGCGCGTCTGCAGGCAAAAATGCCCGCCTTCTCATACGTTCTCCTATCGGCAAATCCGTCGCTGCAGATTAATGTGCGCGCGGGTTGAACCTTTTCCCCGCTCGCCGCGACGAATGGATGCGAGCCGGGATGCTTGGCCTTCGAGGGGCGATGCATACGGAATCGGACGAGGATCTGGTCAAGCGGATCGCCTCGGGCGACAGGCTCGCGATGAAGGTGCTGTTCTCGCGGCATCAGGTGCGGGTCTATCGTTTCGTGCTGCGGCTGGTCCGTGACGAGACGCTTGCCGAGGATGTGATCAGTGACGTGTTCATGGATCTCTGGCGACAGGCCGATCGTTTCGAGGCGCGCGCCTCCGTCTCGACCTGGCTGCTCGCCATCGCCCGGAACAAGGCCTGGTCGCTCCTGCGCAAGCGCCGCGATGCCGAGCTGGACGAGGACTTCGCCGAGAGTATCGAGGACGAGGCCGACGGCCCCGAGATCGTGCTGCAGAAGCAGGACAAGGGCCTCGCGATCCGGGCCTGCCTCGAGCGCCTGTCGGCAGAGCACCGTGAGGTCATCGATCTCGTCTATTACCACGAGACCTCCGTCGAGGAGGTCGCGCGGATCGTCGGCATTCCCGAGAACACCGTCAAAACCCGGCTTTTCCACGCCCGCAAGAAGCTGGGCGACATGCTCAAGGGCGCCGGCATCGACCGTGGCTGGCCCTGAGGCCTGCGGTCCCATGAGGCGCGGCGCCGCCGCCGAAGGAGTTGCGTGATGAGCGACAGCATCGCAAGCGATCCGAAGCGCCGCGAGCTCGAGGAGCTGCTGCCCTTCTACGCCAACGGCCGGATCGCGGAAGCCGACAAGCGCCGCGTCGAAAGCGCGCTCGCGGCCGATCCGGAGCTCGCCGCCCGGCTCGATATCATCCGTGACGACATGGCCGAGACCGTTCTGCTCAACGAGAGCCTCGGCGCGCCGTCGCCCCGGGCTCTCGAGAAGCTGATGGCCGAGATCGAAGCCGCGCCACGCCCGGCCCCGCTCCTGGCGCGGGCGAAGGACAGCATCGGTCAGGGCTTCCTCGGCTGGCTAGCCGGCCTGCTGGCGTCGCAGCCGCCGCGGCGACTCGCCTATGCCAGCGCAGCTGCGATCGCGCTCATCGCCTTGCAGGGGCTCGCGATCACCGGGCTGGCGATCCGGGATGGCGGCGCCGGCTTCCAGACCGCGTCGGCGCCCGGGGCGCTGGCTTCCGAGCGCTACGTCCTGCTGAGCTTCGCGCCCGAGGCGAAGGCCGGCGAGATCGCGGCCTTCTTCAAGCGTTTCGACGCCTCGGTCGTCGACGGGCCGCGCGCGAACGGCTTCTTCAAGGTGCGCGTCGGCGACGCCTCGCTGTCCTCGGCCCAGGTCGATGCGATCGCGGCGCGGATGAAGAGCGAGAGTGCGATCGTCAACTTCGTCGCCCCCGCTCCGTGATGCGGCTGGCGCCCGCCATGGGCGCCATGGCATGATGTTGCGCGGCAGGAGGGTCGGGCCATGCTGCAATCGGTTTTCGCGGGCAGGACGGTGCTGACGCGGCGCCT
>NZ_JBIWYK010000451.1:0-2471 GCF_044752385.1 Allobosea sp. CER48
GCCCGTCCCGCCCCACGATGATGTGGTCGTGGATGGCGATGCCGAGAGGCTTGGCGATCTCGACGAGTTCGCGGGTCATCCTCATGTCCGCGCCGGAGGGCGTCGGGTCGCCGGAGGGATGATTGTGGACGAGAATGATGGCGGAGGCCGAAAGCTCCAGCGCCCGTCGCATGACCTCGCGTGGATAGACCGGGGTGTGATCGACGGTGCCGGTCTGCTGCACCTCGTCGGCGATCAGCGCATTCTTTTTGTCGAGGAAGAGGATACGGAACTGCTCGCGCTCGGCGAAGGCCATCGCCATCCGGCAATAGTCGAGAACCGACGACCAGGAGGACAGGACCGGCCGCTTGGAGACCGCGCCTTTCGCCATGCGCTTCAACGCGGCTTCGACGATCTTGAGGTCGAGCGCCACGCCCTCGCCGACCCCCTTGACCTCGGTCAGGCGGGCGGCCGGCGCCGCCAGCACCTCGGCAAAGGAGCCGAAGCGCTGGATGAGCTCCTTGGCGAGCGGCTTGACGTCACGCTGCGGGATCGAGCGAAAGAGGAGAAGTTCGAGCAGCTCGTAATCCGGCAGCGTTTCGGCCCCCGCCTCGACGAAGCGGGCGCGCAGCCGGTCGCGATGGCCGTGATAATGCGGTGTGGGGCTTTTCGAATCGACAGCTTCGGCAAAAGCGGGAGGCGAGGGCGCCCTGCGTGGTCCCTTGCCGACGCCGACGCTCATTTCGCGGCGAGCGGATTGTCGAGGCCGCCCGGCGAGAGCGTGAAGATCTCGCAGCCCGTCTCGGTGACGCCGATCTGATGCTCGAACTGGGCAGAGAGCGAACGGTCGCGCGTGACCGCCGTCCAGCCGTCGGAGAGCACCTTCACGCCCGCCTTGCCGAGATTGATCATCGGCTCGATGGTGAAGACCATGCCGGGCTTGAGCTCGATGCCTTCGCCGGGGCTGCCGTAATGCAGGATGTTCGGGGCGTCGTGGAAGAGCTGGCCGATGCCGTGGCCGCAGAAATCCCGGACGACGGAGCAGCGCTCGGCCTCGGCATAGCGCTGGATGGCGAAACCGATATCGCCGGTGGTGGCGCCGGCCCGCACCGCCTTTATGCCGCGCAGCAGGCTTTCATAGGTGATCTCGACCAGGCGCTCGGCCTTCCGCGAGATATCGCCGACGCCATACATGCGGCTGGAATCGCCGTGCCAGCCATCGACGATCAGCGTGTAGTCGATGTTGAGGATGTCGCCCTCGCGCAGCGGCTTGTCGTCGGGGATGCCGTGGCAGACGACATGATTGATCGAGGTGCAGATCGACCTGGTGTAGCCGCGGTAGAACAGGGTCGCCGGATAGGCGCCGTTGTCCATGGCGAACTGGAACGCGAGTTCGTCAAGGCGCTGGGTAGTCACCCCGGGCTTGACGTAGGAGCCGAGCATATCGAGGCCCGCAGCCGTCAGCCTGCCCGCCTTGTGCATGGCGGCGAAGGCCTCGGGGCCGTGAATCTTGATGGCAGGCTCACGCGAACGCGAGCGGCCGATGGTGTCTTCGAATGTCATGACGTGCGGGCTGCTCCTCTATGACATATCTATTGTGTTTGGCAGGCGGTGCAAGCGCAGTGCGCGGATGGCTGGCGCGCCGGCGCTGCTAGGTGTATCAGGCGGGCGCAATGGCCATCATCGAACAGTCCCCGGCAGAAGATCGTCCGTTCGGCAGCTTCGCGCCGAAAGCCTATCTCGCCCACATCATAGCGCGCACGCGTGCCGCTTCCGATTCATTCCCCGGGCGCAAGATTGCCTACGCCCTGCGCCGACTTGGCTTGCGCTCGCTCAATGGCGAGCCGGTCGATATCGAGGCGCTCGGCGCCAAGATGCGGCTCTATCCGGACGGCAACGTCTGTGAGAAGCGCGTGCTGTTCACCCCGCAATATTTCGACACGGTCGAACGCGAGATGCTGGCCGCGAGGCTGCGCGACGGCTTCACCTTCATCGATGTCGGCGCGAATATCGGCGCTTATTCCCTGTTCGTGGCGGCACAGGCAGGGCGCGGCGCCCGCATCCTCGCTGTCGAGCCGCAGCCGGAGATCTTCTCGCGGCTCGCCTACAACATCGCTCAGAACCCGTTCGGCACGGTCAAGGCCGTGGCCTGTGCGCTGGCCGACAAGCCGGGCGAGCTGACGCTGTTCATCGACCAGACCAACCGCGGCGAGTCGAGCGTCCGCATCCTCAATTCGAGCACCGGCACCGCGGTCAAGGTTCCGGCGATGACCCTGCTCGCCCTGGTCGAGGGCGAGGGCTACGACCGCATCGATGCCATCAAGCTCGATGTCGAAGGGGCGGAGGACCTCATCCTCGAACCCTTCCTGCGCGATGCGCCGGAATCGCTGTGGCCGGGCTTCATCATCATCGAGGATTCCCGCCAGCGCTGGCAGAGCGATCTCGTGGGGCAGCTGACGCGCAGCGGATACCAACTGGTCGCCCAGACCAGG
>NZ_JBIWYK010000452.1:0-2469 GCF_044752385.1 Allobosea sp. CER48
CCTTGACCGTGCCAGAGCGGTTCCAGCAGCGAGAGCAGCGCCGCCGCGGTGACAGTCGCCATGCGGTGCTGCTTGGCCATAGGGCCCGAGAAATCGGCCGGCAGCCCGCAGGCGCGGCCGAGCTCGCGCGTATAGGCGGTCAACACGGCAAAGCCGGCAGCCGCCCAGCCCAGGGCCGGCGCGCCAGCACCGTATCCGACGCCGATGAGGATGAGGATATCGGCGACACGATCCGGGAACTCGTTCCAGAACGGGCCGTCGGGCGCCTGCTTGCCACCTTCGATCGCCACCATTCCGTCGAAGAGATTGCAGAGCAATCTGAGCTGGCAGAACAGGGCGCCCGACAGAAGCAACGCGGCGCGCGGAGCAGCCTCCACCGCGCCGGCCTGCCAGAATGCGCCCCCGGCAACGGCGGCCATCACCATGCTTGCCATCGAAATCTGGTTCGGCGTCACGGCAGCGGCGCTCAACCGACGGGCAAGGGAGCGGGCCCAGCCGGACTCGCGGCTCGCCAGCGGGCGTCGATTGCCATCCTGCGTCACGGTTCAGCTCGTCCTGCTTCGCCAGAGGGAGAAATTGTAGAGCGCCGCATAGGTCGTCGCGACCGTCAGCGGCACGGCGATCGTCCTTGCGACCTCGGGGGTGCCACCAATCGTGTGGAGGAACGTCAGCAGGCTCGCCGAGACGAGCCCCGCGATCACCGGCGGAGCCAGCAGTGCCGGCAGGCCTGAGAACCGGCCGGCGAGAAACTCAATGCAGCGCTTCAGCACCAGCGTGATCGAGGCTGAGATAACCCCCTGGATCAAGCCGGCATGGAGCGGCGCCGGCATCGGATGCGCGCGGTTGGCGAAGGCGGCCCAGCTTCCCATGGCGAGGAACGCAAAGGCGACATGGACGATGCTGCTGCGCATCAGGCCGGCGAAGGGAACGGTCATACGGTCGACCATCCGTAGCGGACGAGATGGAAGAAGATCGGGGCCGAGAACACGACCGAGTCGAGCCGGTCGATGAAGCCGCCATGGCCGGCGATGAGATGGCCCCAGTCCTTGACGCCACGGTCGCGCTTGATCGCGGACATGACGAGCCCGCCGAAGAAGCCCATCAGAACGATGACCAGCGACAGGAACGCGGCCTGGAGGGGCGTGAACGGCGTCATCCAGGACAGGCCGGCACCGACGGCTGTCGCGCTGAGCGCCCCGCCGACGAAGCCCTCGACGGTCTTGGACGGCGACAGCCTGGGAGCGATCTTGGTGCGGCCGAGGAGCTTGCCCCAGACATATTGCAGGACATCGCTGATCTGCACGACGATGACGAGGAAGGCGATCAGCAGGACGTTGCGGCCCTCATAGCCGGGAACGTCGAGGCTCAAGAGCGCGGGCACATGCGACGTGCTGAAGACGCAGATCATCAACGCCCACTGCACCTCCGCTATGCGCACGAGGAAATGATCGGTATCGCCGCGCAAGGCCGCGATGATCGGCATCAGCAGGAAGGCGTAGACCGGAATGAAGATCGAATAGAGGCCGTACCATTCGATCCAGATCAGATAATACTGCACCGGCAGCACGACGAAGAAGGCGGCGGCCAGTGCCCAGTGATCGGCCCGGCGCGTATCGGTCAACGTGATGAACTCGCGCAAGGCTGCGAAGGAACAGAAGCCGAAGAGCAGCGTCACGCCTGTCTTGCCGCCGATGAGCGCCAGCCCCATCAGCACGACCATGACCCACCAGGCCCGGATGCGGTCGTTCAGGTTCTCGACCACGGCGTTCGAACCATCGGGCGAAAGCCTGCGTTGCAGCCCGTAACCGACAGCGGAAGCGACCACGAGGACGCCGAGAACGCCGGCGAGCACGGTCACCAGATCAGGATGCGGCATCGTCATGACGCGTTCGCCTTTGGGGACAGGGCGAGGAGGGCCGCCTCGGCCCTGGCGAGGAAAGCCTGCTTCGCATCGGCCTCAGCCAGACGAATCGGCGCGCCGAAGGTCACGGTGCAGATCAGCGGGATCGGGACGAACTCGCCTTTCGGCATGACCCGGTTCAGGTTGTCGATCCAGACGGGCACGAGAACGACGCCCGGCCGAGCCTGCGCAAGGTGGAAAAGGCCGCTCTTGAACGGCAGGAGAGGCGTGTCCGTGGTGTTGCGCGTACCTTCCGGGAAGACGATGAGCGAGGAGCCGGCATCGAGCGCGTCGGTCATCTGCACGATCGGATCGCTCGTCCGGCTGTCGCGGTCGCGATCGATCAGGACGGCATTGAAAACGTCACGGCCGATGAAACGCCTCGTGCGGCTCTTCAACCAGTAATCGCTCCCGGCGACCGGCCGTGTCGAAAACCGCATGCGACGCGGCAGCACGGTCCAGATCAGGACGAAATCGCCGTGGCTGGCATGGTTGGCGAAGTAGATCCGCTGTTCGGCAGCCGGGCCCACCCCGACCCACCGTCCGCGGACGGCGGTCATGAAGCGGGC
>NZ_JBIWYK010000453.1:0-2467 GCF_044752385.1 Allobosea sp. CER48
CATGGCGGTGACCGCCGCGGGCAGGCCGAGGAAGCGGCTCAACGCGAACGCGAAATAGCCGAAGGCGAAGAGCTGGATCGGCACCACGTCGGCGAGCACCGTCCCGCGATTCGGCATGGTGTGGAACAGGAAGGAGCCGATCCCGATCGCGAAGACGAGCAGGATGAAGGCGAGTGCCACCCGGTCGCGCTGCTCCTGCCGGCACCAGAGCCAGGAGGCTGCCAGGGCCGCGACGACGAAGGCGCCGTTCGTCACCGCATTGGCCGGTTCGGCCCAGAAGCTCGCATCGAGTCTTTCGCAATAGCCGAACCGCATCGCCCCGCCCGCTCCGGATTTCCCAGCAAAGCCGCCCGTTGCGACAGCGTCATGTCGCCTGCCGACAGTTGCCTTGCCGCGGCCCCTCCCGCAAAGCTCGCGCCCGTCATTCCGGAGATCACCCCGATGCGCAGCCTTTGCCTTCCCTTGTCCGCCGCCCTTCTGCTCGTCGCCGGGGCTGCAAGCCCGGCCCGTGCGAATCCCGGGACCTGCGCGGACCTCTGGACGGCCCGCAACGAGATCTACAAGGCACAGGGCTACTGCTTCCGCACCCAGCGCGCGATCGCCGCCTTCGGCAATGCCGGCTGCCAGTACGACAATATCGAGGACGTGCCGCTCTCGGCCAATGACCGCCGCGCGATCGCTGACATCGTCCGGCAGGAGCGCTCGCTACGCTGCCCGCGCTGACCGGATCTGCCGGTGGCGATTGCTGTGGAAGGCAGGGCTGCCCTGCGTCCAGCGGGTGCGAGGCCATGCTAGAAGCCGCGGTCGCGCCCCTGCGCCCGACCAATCAAGGCGATTTGCGAGCAGTATGACGACAGCGATCGAGATGGGAACGACAAGGACCGGCGAGCCCGGTCTGATCGATCTCGCCGAATTGCTGGCGACGCGCCTGCTCGTGCAGGGCAATTCGGGTTCGGGCAAGTCGCATCTGCTGCGCCGCCTGCTGGAGCAGAGCGCGCCCCTGGTGCAGCAGGCGATCATCGATCCGGAGGGCGACTTCGTCTCGCTCGCCGACCAGTTCGGCCATGTCGTGGTCGATGCCGAATGCGGCGAGGCCGAACTGCAGCGCGTCGCGCTGCGCGTGCGCCAGCACCGCGTCTCGGTGGTGCTCAACCTGGAAAACCTCGAGGCCGACGACCAACTGCGCGCCACCGCGGCCTTCCTCGGCGGGCTCTTCGACGTCGACCGCTCGCTCTGGTTCCCGATGCTGATCGTCGTCGACGAAGCCCAGCTCTTCGCGCCGGTCATGGCGGGCGAGGCATCGGACGAGGCGCGCCGGCTCTCGCTGGGCGCCATGACCAACCTGATGTGCCGCGGCCGCAAGCGCGGGCTCGCCGGCGTCATCGCGACACAGCGCCTCGCCAAGCTCGCCAAGAACGTCGCGGCCGAGGCCTCGAACTTCCTGATGGGGCGGACCTTCCTCGACATCGACATGCAGCGCGCCGCCGACCTGCTCGGCATGGACCGGCGCCAGGCCGAGATGTTCCGCGACCTCGAACGCGGCCAGTTCGTCGCGCTCGGCCCCGCCCTTTCGAAGCGGCCGCTGCCGCTGCGGATCGGCGCCGTAACCTCGGTCGACCGCGGCGGCGCACCGGGGCTGATGCCGCTGCCCGAGCAGGCGCCGGAAGAGGCCGGCAAGCTGATCTTCACCCCCGGCGAGGACGAGCCGCCGCCGATGGCGCGCCCGGTGCGCCCCGCGCCGCGCCCGCGCCCCGATCCGAACGAGGTGCTTCGTCGGATCGAGACCTATCGCCCTACCCCTCAGCCGGAGCCCGAGCCGGAGATCGAGCTGGAGCCGGGAGAGCGCGAGGCTATCATGGTCGAGATCCTGCGCGAGCTGATGGGCGATCCCGAGGCGCGCTCGCGCCAGGTCGCCGTGCTCTACCAGGACTTCACCGTGCGCTGCCGGATGCGCCGGCTGGGCCGGACGAATCTGAGCCTGGAGGAATTCCGCCGCAGGCTCGCCGTGGCGCGGGCCGGCGTCAGCGACAGCATCGCGACGAGCGAGGGCTGGCAGGCGGCGGTTGCCGCCTCCGGCACGCTGCCCGAGGACCTGCAGGGGCTCTTCCTCTACATCGCCCGCACCGCGATCGAGGGACAGCCCTGCCCCAGCGATGCGGAGCTGGCGGAGGTCTATGGCAGCGCTTCCCCCAGCCGCGCGCGGCGCGTGCTCAGCTATATCGAGGAGCGCGGGTTGATCGTCTGCCATGTCGATTTCCGCGGTCAGCGCACGCTCGCCTTGCCCGCGCTCGGCGTCGAGACCGCGCCGGGCCAGGCGCAGCCGCGCACCGCCGGCATGCCGCGCAGCGCCCGCGGCTGAACGCCGGCCCTCCCCTTCCCGATCACCGCGTCATCCGCAGATTGCCGTCCTGAGCGCTGCGCGGGCTGGCTCGATGACTTGAACTCACCAATGCTGTTCCGCCCGGCG
>NZ_JBIWYK010000454.1:0-2465 GCF_044752385.1 Allobosea sp. CER48
GTCAGGCGCCTGCATATGATGGCGGGTCTCGCCGATCCCAACGACCCCATCGCGCAGAAGACCTACCGGGCCTCGCTCGCCTATGCCGCCGACCAACTGGCCGAGCACGACATCGACCTCCTGCTGGAGCCGATCAACGGCAAGGACATGCCCGGCTATTTCCTGAACGACTTCGATCAGGCCGCCGCCTATATCCGCGAATCCGGCCGGCCGAACGTCCGGCTGCAGTTCGACATGTATCATTGCGAGTTGATCCACGGCGAAGTCTCGGCGCGGCTCAAGGCGCTGTATCCGCTGGTGGGCCACGTCCAGATCGCGCGCGCCGATGGCCGGCACGAGCCCGACGCGTCCGGGCCGGACTATCCGACGCTGTTCGGCGAACTCGACGGGCTGGGCTATGACGGCTTCGTCGGCTGCGAGTATCGGCCGGAGCACGGCACGCTCGAGGGGCTCGGCTGGTTCGCGCCCTGGCGGAAGCCGCTCTGATGCGCCCGCCGTCGATATCATATCCGGTGCTGGTCGCCGATATCGGCGGCACCAATTGCCGGCTGTCGCTGGTCCCCGAGCCGGACAGTCCGCACCAGCCGCTGGCGCGGATCGGCACGGGCAGCTATCCGACGGCGGAAGCGGCATTTTCCGAAGTGCTGGCCAATGTTCTGGAGAAGCCGCGCTCGGCCGTGCTCGCCGTCGCCGGGCCGCTCGACGGACGGCGCGCACAATTGACGAACGCCGTCTGGAGCTTCGACGGGCCCCGGCTTGCGGGCGCGCTCGCGCTGACCCAGGGCCTGCTCGTCAACGATTACGAGGCGCTGGCGGCTTCGCTGGCCGTTCTCGGACCGGGCGACGTCGCCACCTTGGTCGAGGGGCAGCCCGAACCGGAAGGCGTGCGGCTGATCCTCGGCCCGGGCACCGGCTTCGGGGCCGCCGCCCTGCTGACGCGCGGCGAGCGCGGCATGCTGATCCCGACCGAATCCGGCCATATCGGTATCGGCCCTGAGGATCAGACCGAGCAACGGATCTGGCCCGCGCTCAGTGAAGGCCTGCCGCGGCTGACGGTCGAGCATCTGTTGAGCGGCGATGGGTTGGTGCGGCTGCACAAGGCGGTGGCGCGGACCTCCGGCATGCTGGAGGCGGAGGTCAGTGCCGCGGATGTTTCCCGGCTGGCCCATGACGGCGATCCCGCCGCGTTGATGGCGGTCGTTTGCTTCTGGCGCCTTCTGGCCCGGGTCGCAGGCGATCTCGCCCTTGTCTTCAAGGCGACCGGCGGCGTGTTCATCGCCGGCGGGATTGCGCCGCATCTGCTGTCGCTCGCCGACAAGGGCGCGGTCCGAGCGGCCTTCGCCGGCAAGCCGCCGATGGAGGATCTGGCCGGGCGTTTCCCGCTGCATGTCGTCACCGCGAAGGACGCGGCCGAGCAGGGGCTCGCCGCGATCGCCGCCAATCTCCATCGTTTCGGGCTCGACGATCCGAAGCGGCTGTGGTTTGGCTGAGCGCCTCCGCTCATCCGACTGCTCCCCGACAGGTTCGCGTGCAGCCCATCCATTCGATCCAGGTCCTGCGCGCGCTCGCAGCCTTCATGGTTGCGATCCACCACGTGCAGCCCGACGCGGCCATCCTGGCTGCGCGGGCAGGGCTTAGCTTCAGCCGCAGCGACGTCCTTCCATGGATGGCCGGCGTCGACATCTTCTTCGTCGTCTCCGGCTTCATCATGGTCCATGCCTCGCAGGATCTGTTCGGACGGTCCGGGGCCTGGCGCGAATTCCTGAAGCGGCGGCTGGCGCGCATCGTGCCGCTCTACTGGGCGATGACCACGTTGTTCCTGCTGGTTGGCCTCGCCGTTCCGGCGGTGCTCAATTCGGGCGCTCCCAATCTGACGCAGATCCTCGGCTCCTACCTGTTCTGGCCGGTGGTCTCGACACAGGGCCTGGTCCAGCCGGTCTACTCGCTGGGCTGGACGCTGAACTACGAGATGCTGTTCTACGTGCTGTTCGCAGGCGGGCTCGCCCTGCCGATGCGCTGGACCCTGCCGGCCGTTGCAGCCGTACTCGCCCTTCTCGTCGCAGGCGAACATCTGGGGAGATCGCCGGGGCTGCCGTTCTCTTTCTGGGGGCAGCCGATCGTGCTCGAATTCGCAGCAGGCATGGGCATTGCCGTGCTGCGCCAGAGGGGCTTTCGCCTTCACGGCGCAATGCGCGTCCTCGTCGCGGCGGCGGGCGTTGCCGTGCTCGTCACGGCTGCCCAATGGCCTGGGTCGGACGGCCCGTGGAGCAGCGTGATCTGGCGCGGTGGCGCGGCCGTGCTGCTGATGCTCGCGGCCGGCTGTGGCCGGGAGGGCATCGTGCCGATCCGCCCGGTCAAGGCGCTGGCCGCGGTGGGTAACGCCTCCTATGCGCTTTACCTCGTCCACCCTTTCGTGATCCGCGGGATGCGGGAAGCGGCGCTGCGGATCGGACTTTATGCGCCTG
>NZ_JBIWYK010000455.1:0-2459 GCF_044752385.1 Allobosea sp. CER48
ATTTCACACCGGCCTGGCAGAGCCGGGTTCGACAGGGAGCGGGGATGTTCCTGAGCGTTTTCGACGTGTTCAAGATCGGCATAGGCCCGTCATCCTCGCACACGATGGGGCCGATGACCGCGGCCGGGCATTTCCTCGCGCTTCTGCGCCAGGATCCGCTCTGCAGCCAGGCGGCAGCCGTGAGCGCGACGCTGCACGGATCGCTCGCCTTCACCGGAAAGGGCCACGCCACGGACCGGGCCGTGGCGCTCGGCCTGCTCGGCTGGGCACCCGCCACCTTCGACTTCGACGCGGCGGAGCGCCAGCTCGACGAACTCGGACGCAGCCATCTGCTGCATCATGAAGGCTTGCCGCCGCTGCTGTTCGACCCCGCGGCCGACATCGTCTTCGACTACGGCCCGCCCTTGCCCGGACATGCCAACGGCCTCGTCTTCCGCGCCCGCGATTCCGCCGGCGCGGAGGTGCTTGCCGAGACCTATTATTCGATCGGCGGCGGCTTCGTCGTGACGGCGCGGGAACGCGAAGCTCCCGCCGGTGCAGCGGAGACGACCTCCTGGCCCTACCCCTTCGCGAATGCGGCGGCCATGCTGCGCATGGCCCGGGAAAGCGGTCTGTCCATCGCGGAGATGAAGCGCGCCAACGAAATCCATCGGCAGCCGGCGGACGAAGTCGACCGCGGCCTCGCCCGCCTCTGGTCGGTGATGAACGGCTGCATCGAAAGGGGCCTGACCCAGGAGGGCGAGCTGCCCGGCGGCCTGCACGTGCGCCGCAGGGCGGCCCGCATCCACAGGCAGCTGGCGGCCGAGCGGCTGGCGAACCGTTCCCAGCCGCATGCGGCGACGGACTGGCTCAGCGTCTACGCGATGGCGGTCAACGAGGAGAATGCGGCCGGCGGACGGGTGGTGACCTCGCCGACAAACGGGGCAGCCGGCGTCGTGCCCGCGGTGCTGCGCTACTATCTCGACCACTGCATCGGCGCGGAGCCCGGGAAGATCGCCGATTTCCTGCTGACGGCCGCGGCGATCGGCGGATTGATCAAGCACAACGCCTCGATTTCCGGCGCCGAGGCCGGCTGCCAGGGCGAGGTCGGCTCGGCCGCCGCCATGGCCGCGGCGGGCTTCTGCGCGGTCATGGGCGGGTCCCCCGCACAGGTCGAGAATGCCGCCGAGATCGCGCTGGAGCATCATCTGGGCATGACCTGCGATCCCGCGGCGGGGCTGGTCCAGGTGCCCTGTATCGAACGCAACGGCATCGGCGCGATCAAGGCGGTCGCGGCCGCATCGCTGGCGCTGCGCGGCGACGGTTCGCATTTCATGCCGCTGGACAACTGCATCGAGGCCATGCGGCAGACCGGCGAGGCCATGAACGAGCGCTTCAAGGAGACGAGCCTCGGCGGGCTTGCGGTCAACCTGCCGGAATGCTGAGCCCGACCCTCCATTTTTGCATGATGGGCCGGGCCCGCGGCCGGTAGGGTTGAGCACACAGCCTGCAGGGATCGGATCGATGATCGTGGATGACTTCCGTTCGGATACGGTGACGCGCCCCGGCGCCGGTATGCGCGCCGCGATGGCAGCGGCCGAGGTCGGGGACGCCGTCTACGACGATTGTCCGACGACCAGGCGCCTGGAAGCGATGACCGCCGAGCGGTTGGGGAAGGAAGCCGCGCTCTTCTTCCCCACCGGCACGCAGGCCAACCTCGCCGGGCTGATGGCCCATTGCGGCCGTGGCGAGGAGTATCTCGTCGGCCAGATGGCCCATACCTACCGGCTCGAGGGCGGCGGCGCGGCTGTGCTGGGTTCGATCCAGCCGCAGCCCCTGCCGAACGAACCCGACGGCACGATCGCGCTCGACGCCATCGCCAGCGCGATCAAGCCGAACGACTTCCATTTCGCGATGACCCGCCTGCTGGCGCTGGAGAACACCTTCAACGGCCTCGTCCTGCCGGATGCCTATCTGGAGGCCGCGACGGGGCTCGCCCGTTCGCGCGGTCTCGCCACGCATCTCGACGGCGCCCGGCTGATGAACGCGGCCGCGGCGAGCAACCGGGATGCCGCCTGGATTGCCGGGCAGTTCGACACCGTTTCGCTGTGCCTCTCCAAGGGCCTGGGGGCGCCGATCGGTTCCATCCTCGTCGGCCCGAAGGACTTCATCGAGAAAGCCCGTCGCATCCGGAAGATGCTGGGCGGCGGCATGCGCCAGACCGGCGTGATCGCAGCGGCCGCGATCTATGCTCTCGAGCATAACGTGTCGCGTCTGGGCGAGGATCACCGGCGCGCCACCGATCTCGCGCAGGCACTGTCCCGCTTTCCCGAGCTCGGCGCCGGGCCAGCCCGCACGAACATGGTGTTCATGACACCCGCGGCGCTCGATACCAGAGCTTTCGCCGCCTTCCTGCGCAGCCGCGGCATCGCCGTCAGCGGGCGTTACGGGACGCTGCGCTGGGTCACCCATCTCGATGT
>NZ_JBIWYK010000456.1:0-2435 GCF_044752385.1 Allobosea sp. CER48
AGGCGCTGTTTCCCTTGCAGGGCTCAGGCCGCCTCCAGGCCGAATTGCAGCGCGGCCAGGCGGGCATAGAGGCCTCCGCGGGCCTTGAGCTCGGCATGGCTGCCTTCCTCGACGATGCGCCCATCCTCCATGACGAGGATGCGGTCGGCCGAGAGGATGGTCGCGAGCCGATGCGCGACCACCAGCGTGGTGCGGCCGAGCATCAGCCGGTCGAGAGCGTCCTGCACCGCCCGCTCGCTTTCCGAATCGAGGGCGCTGGTGGCCTCGTCGAGCAGCAGGATCGGCGCGTCCTTCAGCACCGCCCGCGCGATCGCGAGGCGCTGGCGCTGGCCACCCGAGAGCGTGACGCCGCGCTCTCCGACGACAGTGTCGTATCCCTCCGGCAATGCCCGGATGAACTCGTCCGCCGCCGCCAGCTTCGCCGCCGCCTCGACCTCCTCCCGCGAGGCATCGGGGCGGCCATAGGCGATGTTGTCGCGCACCGAGACGCCGAACACCGTCGGCTCCTGCGGCACCAGCGCGAAGCGCTCGCGCCAGACCTCCGGATCGGCCTCCGGTCCGGCGACGCCATCGACCACGACGCAGCCTTCCTGCGGGTCGTAGAAGCGCAACGCCAGCTGCAGCACCGTGCTCTTGCCCGCCCCGGAAGGCCCGACCAGCGCAACCCGCTCGCCCGGACGCACCGAGAAGTCGAGATCCGAGAGGGCCGGACCGACCCGCCCGGGATAGCTGAAGGAAACCTTCTCGAACGCGAGTTCGCCGAGCGAGGGTTCCGGCATTCGCTTGGGATGCGGCGGAGCGGCGATCGCCGGCTTCATCGCCAGGATCTCGCCGAGCCGGCTCGAGGCACCGGCGGCGGCGCTGATCTCGCCATAGACTTCCGAGAGCTGGCCGAGCGAGCTCGCTGCCAGCACCGCATAGAGGATGAACTGTGACAAGCGCCCGCCGGTCATCCGTCCGTCGAAGACCTCGCTTGCCCCGGTCCAGAGCACCCAGACGACGCTGGCGCTGACCAGGAAGATCGCGACGCCCGAGAGCAGCGCGCGTGAAGCGATCGCCGCCCGCGAGGCCGAATAGGCATCGTCCGATGCCGCCTCGAACCGCGCCGAAGTCTGGAACGCGGCACCGAAGGACTGCATCGTCCGGATCGCGCCGACAGCCTCGGCGGCGAAGGCCGAAGCGTCAGCCAGACGGTCCTGCGCCGCCCGCGCCCGCTTGCGGACCGAGCGGCCGGAGAGGACGAGCGGGATCACGATCAGCGGGATTACCCCGATGACGATGGCCGAGAGCCGCGGGCTCGTCGCCACCATGAGGCCCAGCGCCCCCAGCGCCATGATGGCATTGCGCAGGGCGATCGAGGCGGTCGAGGCGAAGGTCGACTTGATCTGCGTGGTGTCGGCGGTCAGCCGCGAGACGAGGTCGCCCGCCCGGCTCGAATCGAAGAAGGCCGGTTCCAGCCGCGTCAGGTGGCGGAAGACGTCGGCGCGCAGCGAGGCCACGATGCGTTCGCCCACCGTCGTCACCAGGTAGAATCGCGCCGAGCTTGCCAATGCCAGCACCGCGACGACACCGATCAGCAGGATGAAATAGTTGTTGGCGAGTTGCCGCTCGCCATCGGCAAAGCCCACGTCGATGACGCGCCGCACGGCCATCGGCAGCGCCAGCGTCGCGAGCGAGGCGATGACGAGCGCGACGAGCGCCAGCGCGATCCGCCCCCTCTGTGCCCGCGCATAAGGCCAGAAGGTTGCAAGAGAGCGGAAATCGGGCCGCACCTTCTCTTCGTTCTTGTCAGCCTCGGCCACGCGCCGAACCTCCTTGCATCGCGCGCGTCGCCCGCGCGCTCTTCAATCGACCAATATCAATCTGGCCCCGGTGAAGCCCATCGTGCCCGGATTGGCAAACGACGCAACGACGCAGGGGCGCTCTCGCCGCCGGTTAAGCTTGCACTGAAGCGGCGGCTGCGATATGTGCACGCGACTTCACGACAGGCTCATCCGAATTCTTTCGACGGGCCGGGCAGGCTCGCCTGCTTGTCGATGCGCCCGTTTTTGTAAGCTTCGAGGATTTCGTCATGGCCAAGACCGGCATCCACCCTGACTATCACTCCATCAAGGTCGTGATGACCGATGGCAGCGAGTACTTCACCCGTTCGACCTACGGCAAGGAAGGCGATACGCTCAACCTTGACATCGACCCCAAGACCCACCCGGCCTGGACCGGCGGCACGCAGCACATGCTGGACCGTGGCGGCCGTGTCTCGCGCTTCAACACGCGCTTCGCGGGCCTGGGCACGATCGGCAAGAAGTGATGCTGCGGCGCTCTGGCGCCGTCGTTGATCCAGGACAAGAAAACCCGGCCGCGAGGCCGGGTTTTTTGTTGTGCCTGTCGGTTCGATTGCGGTGAGCCGCAGCCCCGCCACCCGGCAGGGCTGCGTA
>NZ_JBIWYK010000457.1:0-2417 GCF_044752385.1 Allobosea sp. CER48
GCCATGTTGATCGCCGTGATGGTGGCGAGCGGAAGCAGGCCGAGCGACCAGTTGAACGTCAGCGCTCCGGCGGCTTCGAGCAGGCCGCGCAACATCACGCGCGGCTTGACCACCATGGCCAGGCGGTCGCTCTCGCCCGCCGCATACACGATGAAGACGCCGATCAGGACGGCGAAGAGCGCCCGCAGCGAGAGCGCCTGGCCGGCGGGATAGACTTCGCGGGCCAGCTTCATGAACGTGTCGTTCACGACGAAGAGCGACATGGCCGCCAGCATGAAGATGATGCCGCGGCGGTTTTCGGCTGCGCTGGCCAAAGCGGTTCTGTCCTGCTGGAAGGCTTAGGCCGCGAAGCGGGAAAGCGAGAATGGCTTGAGGTCGAAGGGCGATTGGCCGACGGTCGAGAGGTCGGCCAGGATCTCGCCGATCGCGCTGGCGAATTTGAAGCCATGTCCCGAGCAGGCAGAGGCGAAGACGGCCTGAGGCACGCCGGGCACGGCATCGATGATGAAGTCCTCGTCCGGCGAGACGGTGTAGACGCAGCCCTTGACGGTCAGGGGCGCGCCATTCGCGTCCGGGAGATATCGCGTGAGGCACTCGCGGATGAGCCGGATCTGGTTCTCGCTCGGCGTCCGGTCCGGATCGCGCGGATCCATCGGCTCACGCCCGAAATGCGGGCCGCCCAGCTTGAAGCCCGGATGCTCGTAGAGCGGGAAGCCGTAGAAGCTGCCTTCCTCGACGCTGAGTATGAAGACGGGGAAAGCGCCTTCGCGGAAGAGCTCCGGCCGGCGCGTGGTGAACCAGCCGATCGCCTGCTTCACTGTATTCACGCGCTGTGACAGCCCCGGCACCGCATCGGCGATCCAACCGCCGGACGTGATGACGAGGCGGCCGGCGGAATAGGTTCCGCGCTCGGTCCGCACGACGACACCGCCTTGTGCCGTCGGCGTCCAGTCCAGCATCGGTTCATTGGTGCGAATGTCGGCGCCCTGGGACTGCGCCAGACCGACATGCGCGTAGATCGCCTTCTCGGAAGCGACGAAGCCGCCATCCGGCTGCCACAGCCCGAGGTGGCCGGCCGGCAGCTGGAAGCCGGGGAAGCGCCGCATCACCTCCGCGCCCTCCAGCACCTCATGCGCCAGCCCGTGGTCGACGCAGGATTGCAGCGAGGATTCGACCGGACCGCTGCCCTTGGGCGCCAAGTCGAGCGAGCCGGTGACATGAAGCAGCTTCAGCCCGGCCTGCTTGCCGGTCTCCGCCCAGAGCTCATGGGCGCGACGCACGATCGGGACATAGTGCGAGCCTTCGAAATAGGCGAGGCGGATGATCCGCGTCAGGCCGTGGGACGAGCCCATCGCATGGCCCAGGTCGAAGCGCTCGAGCCCCAGCACCTTGAGCCCGCGCTGGGCGAGATGCCAGCAAGCGGCAGACCCCATGGCGCCGACCCCGGCGACGATGACGTCGTAGCTGTGCTGGGTCATGGCTCATGCCTGTTCGACGCGGAAAGGCCAGCCATACAGCCCGTGACAAGGGCGGTCCAATGCTTCTGCGGCACAGGGCCCGTGCAGATGTCATGGAAGCTTTTGTTAACGATCGCTGCCCATAACCGAGAGCAGGCTGACCTTAGGTGAGACTGGGCTACTTATGCAGGGCAGGATTCGACGCTGGCTGAGCGCCCGAACTCCCGCGGGCGACGCGGCTTCCCCGGAGCCGATGTCGGCCCAGGCCGCCGCGACGCCCGCACTGCAGATCGCCCGCGCCGACCTGTCCGTCCGCGACGCGGTTGATGATATCGAGCGAGATATCCTGTTCGCGATGGATCGGCTCACCAAGGAGCTGGGCGAGGTCGAGAAGCTCTCCGCCGATTCCGAAAGCGGCTCGCGCATCATTCTGGAGAGTGCCACCAGCATGCGCACGGCCGTTGGGGCCGCCAGCGAGAACGCCTCTGTCCTCGCCGCGGCGACGCAGCAGGTCTCGCAATCTGCCGAGCAGGTCGATTCTGCCGTGGCGAGGGTGCTGAATCGGCTCGACGCAGCCGTTGCGCGCGCCGGCGAGGCCACCGTGATGCTCGACGGCCTGGCCGAGGCGACCGGTGAGATCCGCGGCATCGTCGACGCGATTGCCGAGATTGCGCGCCAGACCAACTTGCTGGCGCTCAATGCCGCGATCGAGGCAGCCCGAGCCGGCGAGGCAGGGCGTGGCTTCGGGATCGTTGCGCACGAGGTCAAGTCGCTCGCCGTCGAGGTGGGTGAAGCCGTCGGACATATCCGCAGTCGCGTCGATCGGCTGACCGACGCTGCGCAGAGCTCGACCGGTATCGTCAACGAGGCGCTGCAGATCGTGCGGGACGTCAACCCGCTCATGGCCACGATCAGCCAGGCCTCCCAGGAACAGGCGGTTTCGACGGCTGAGCTGTCACG
>NZ_JBIWYK010000458.1:0-2398 GCF_044752385.1 Allobosea sp. CER48
GCGGGCTCTCCGCGCCCGCCGACGAGCCCGTGCAGATCGCAGCCCTACCCTCGGCCGGCGGCGCGCTGGCCTTCGCGCAAACCGGGCCGGGGCCCGAGCAGCGCCTCATCCTCGCCTCCCTGCCGCCACGGCGGCCCGACGAGATGGCCGCCGCAAGCGGTGCTTCGCTGGCAGCCGCAATGGCCGGCACTCCAGCCAATGCGCCGTTGCCGCCGATCCGGCCGACTGCGCTCGCCGACGCCGCCCTCACCGTCGCCACCCTGCGCGGGACCGGCGCTCCCGAGCCAATGGCCGCCCCGGCGCCGGAAGGCCGGCTCGTCACCGCCGCGCTACCGCCCGCCCGGCCGCGCGAAGGCGGCGTAAGCTTCATCCAGGCGAGCCAGCGCTCGGTGCCCGTGGCGGCCGAGCCCGAAGAGCCGGAGGAGATGGATCGCTCCGGTCTGAAGTCACTCTTCGCCACGGTCGCGCGCACCGGCGTCTCGACCGGCAATCCGGTCAATGTGGCGACGGCGCGCGCCCGCACCGCAGGCCCATCATCCGCCCCGATCGCCGGGCCGAGCCCGGCCGCCGCGCTCGGCTTCAGCCATGCCGATCCGGGGGCTCCCAAGCCGGGCGCCTTCAGCGGCCCGGCGGTGCGCCCGCTGCCGACGAGCTTCGTGCAGAACTGAACCCAGGCAGCTATTCGCGGTCGATCGGCCAGGCCTTGAAGACGTCGAGCGCCTCGCAGGCCCGCGCCTGCTCCGCGAGCGCAGGCCAACGCGCTTCCGACACGAATTCCGGGATCACGAACCGGCAGAAGCCCCAGGCGATGGCCGCGGCGATGTCGCTGGGCAACAGTTCCGGCCCGGCCGTCAGCTCGCCTTCCTTCGCCGCCGTGTCGAGCAGGTCGAGCGCGACGTGCAGCTGGCTGACGATCCGTTCCTGCCAGGGGGCGTAGCGCTGTGCCTCGGGCCGCTTGCGCTCGTATTCGATCGAGACCGCCTTGTCGGCCGCGACGATGCCGATACCGGTGAGCGCGAGATCGCGCCGGCGCGCCACGCCGTCGAGCGGACGCAGCGAGCGGCCGGCGACGTCCTCGAAATGCTGGATGATCAGCAGGGACTCGCTGATCGCGATGCCGTCGTCGGTGACCAGCGTCGGCGCCTTGATCAACGGGTTGATCGCCCGGAACGCCTCCATGTGCCGGAACACGGAGACAGAGCGGTGCTCGAACGGCACCTCCAGCAGCGTACCCGTGATCGCGGCGCGGCGGACATAGGGGCTATCGAGCATTCCGACGAGCAGCATGGCTTCCTCCTGGCGAGAGTCGCGCGACAGTGCCGAAAGACCGGGCGGAAGCCACGCGAATTCGCGTGATGCGCGGGATCACGCCGCTTTATGCTCGGCCTTCCTGGCCGGCGTGAGCTGTTCGCTCAGCGGCTCGTCCAGTCTCAGCCCGCGCTGATGCGCCTCCATCTGGCAGGGGTCCCAATAGGGCGTGCCGCCGAAGCGCTCGACGAGGAGGTCGATCAGCACCCTGACCTTGCCGGGAACATAGGCTCCCGGCGGACGCACCACATAGAGCGCGCGCGTCGGCATGGGATAGTCGAGCAGGATCGGCTCGACCGCGCCGGAACGGATCGCATCCGAGGCGATGAAGGTCGGCAGCACCGCAAGGCCCAGCCCCGCGGCCGCCCAGGACAGCAGCGTGTCGCCATTGTCGGAGCTCATCCGCCCCGGCGGCCGCGCCGTGATCCAGCGTTTCCCGCTGCGGAAGACCCAGTCCTGATCGTTCGTGCCGCTGTAGAGCAGGCAGTCATGATCGTTGAGATCGGCGGGTATCGCGGGGCGCCCGCGGCGCGCGAGATAGTCCGGGCTGCCGATCACCGTGGCATGGACCGGCGCCAGCTTGCGGGCGATCAGGCTCGAATCCTTCAGCGAGCCGATGCGGATCGCGGCATCGAAGCGCTCGCCGATCAGATCGACATAGCGGTCGCTCGCCTGCACATCGATTTCGAGGCGCGGATATTTCTGGGCGAGCTCGCCCAGCAGCGGCGCGACATGCCTGGTGCCGAAGGTGAGCGGCATGGACAGCCGCAGCCGACCTGCGACCCCGCCCGCCTGCTGCGCCACCGCTTCGCGCGCCTCCTCCAGCTCGGCGAGGATGCGCTCGCTGCGCGTCTTGAACTCCAGCCCGGCCTCGGTGGCGCTGACACCCCGCGTGGTGCGGCTGAGCAGCCGGGTGCCGAGTTCCTCCTCGAGCCGGCTCACGCGGCGGCTGACGATCGACTTCGCCAGGCCGAGGCTCTGCGCCGCCCGGCCGAAACCGCCGGCCTCGACCACGGCGATGAAGCTTCGGATGTCGTCGAGCTCGGACATGGGTGTTCCTCAGTCTGCAACAGCTTGGTGCCGATTATGC
>NZ_JBIWYK010000459.1:0-2398 GCF_044752385.1 Allobosea sp. CER48
CGCCGGCGCGGCCTCATCGCCGATTCCGCTCGGCTCGGCCGCCGAAATCGACACGTTCCGGAGCGATATGCGCTATCGCGAGGCGCTGAAGCGCTATTGCGACGTGATCGTGCCGATGAACGATCTGAAATGGGAAGCGCTGCGGCACGATCGGCCACGCTTCGACTTTTCCGGATCCGACGAACTCGTCGCCTTCGCGGAGGCCAACCGCAAGACGCTGCGCGGGCACACGCTGCTCTGGGGCGAGGCGTTGCCGGCCTGGGCAAAGGAGATGACGACGCGGGCGGAGGCCGAGCGCGAGCTCGTCAACCACATCGAGATCGTCGTCGACCGCTACCGGGGGCGCATCGCGACCTGGGACGTCGTCAACGAGGTGATCAAATACGATCCGCAACCCGGCGAGCCCTATCGCGACACAATCTGGCAGCGTCTGCTCGGTCCGGAGCATGTCGAGATCGCCTTCCGCACGGCGGCGCGTGCCGATCCGAAGGCGCGCCTCGTCCTCAACGATTTTCATTTCGAGGAGCGTGAGCCAGGTGCGGCCGCCCGCCGCAAGGTCGCGCTCGATATCTGCCGGCGCCTCAAGGACAAGGGCATACCGGTGCATGGCATCGGCATGCAGGCCCATCTCTATGCCGAGAAGCGCATCGACACCGAAGGGCTGCAGCGCTTCATGCGCGATCTCGATTCGCTCGGCCTCGATGTCGAGATCACCGAACTCGACGTGATCGACTGGAAGATGCCGGCCGATGCCGGCCAGCGCGATGCGGCCGCTGCGTCGCTGGTCGCGTCCTTTCTCGGCGCGATCTGCGCGGCCAAGCGGCCCAAGGCAATCGTCACCTGGGGGCTCAGCGATCGCTACTCCTGGATACACGAAACCTTTCCTCGCAAGGACGGAGCCCGGGCCCGGCCCTTGCCCCTGGATGCCGATTATCGGCCGAAACCGATGATGGCCGTTCTCGAGGGCTACCGGAGCGGGGCGTACTGATGCCGGATAGTGAAGCCTAGCCCCATGTTCACGACCGAGCCCGTTGCCAATGCAGGTCAGGAGCCATCGGAGCGTCCCGAGCGGCTGTCCCCGTTCGCCTCCCTGCGCCTCGAGCGCCTCGCCGATCCCGCCTGGATCCTGTCGACGCTGTGGGCGCGGCGCGGGCTGATCCTGCTGATGACGCTGCTCGGCCTGCTTCTGGCCGTGCTCGCCGGCCTTTTGATGACGCCGAAATACGTCTCGACGGCGCAACTCTTCATCGACCCGCGTGACCTGCGGGTGTTGCAGAACGATGTCTCGCCCAATGCCGTCGGCAGCGACCCGGCCTCGATCACCGGCTATCTCGAAAGCCAGGCGCGCGTGATCGCCTCCGACAGCATCAAGTTGCGCGTCGTCGAGCGGCTCGGCCTCGACAAGGATCCGGATTTCGGTGGGGCCTCGCGCGGTTTCTTCTCGCGCCTGCTCGGGGGTGCCGATTCAGCGCCATCGCAGAATGCCCTGCTCTATTCCCTCGCGGCGCTCGACCGGAATGTTTCGATCCGCCGCGGCGAGCGGACTTTCGTCATCGATATTTCCGCTACGGCGAGCGATCCCGCCAAGGCGGCACGGATCGCCAACGCCCTGGCCGAAGCCTATCTCGACGATCAGGCCGCCATTCGCTCCGAGGCTGCGCAGCGCGCGACGGCGGCGCTCACGGGGCGCCTGGAAGAGCTGCGCAACCGCCTGCGCGTCGCCGAGGAAAAGGCGGAGAAATACAAGGAAGCCAACAATATAGTCGGCATCGGCGGGCGCTCTCTGAGCGAGGAGCAACTCTCCCTCAATGCTGCCCAGCTGGTCGCGGCGCGGACGCGAACGACCGAGGCGAAGGCGAAATACGATCAGATCGCCGGGACACGCGCCTCGAGCATCGAGGCCGGCGCCTTTCCGGAAGCCGTCGCCTCCAACACGATGACGGCCCTGCGCGCCCAGCTCGGGGCCGCGCTGGCACGGGAGGCCGACCTCGTCGCGTCGCTGGGTGCGCGCCACCCGTCGTTGAGTGCCGCCCAATCCCAGGTTCGCGATGCCCGCCGGCAGATCGCGGAGGAGCTGGCCCGCATCGCACGCGCGGCCAAGGTCGAATATGACCGCGCCGCGGACGCGGAGCGCCTGCTTGCCCAGCGCGTCGACCAGCTCACGACCAACCAATATGCCGCCGGCCGGGCATCGGTGCAGCTGCGCGAGCTGGAACGCGAGGTCGAGTCCTCGCGCGCGGTCTATGATGCCTTCCTGCGGCGCGCGCGCGAAACGGGCGAGCTCGGCGGCATCGATACCACCAACGCCCGCATCATCAGCCCGGCGATGCCGCCGCTCGAGAGAAGTGGCATCAGCCGGCGCACGCTCGCGCTGATCGGCGCCATCGGCGGCGGGGGC
>NZ_JBIWYK010000460.1:0-2395 GCF_044752385.1 Allobosea sp. CER48
GCGCCGCCCCTGCAAGCCGGGGCGCCGCCTTCGTTCGGACAGGTCAGGCGCTCTTCAGGATGGTCTCGACAATGTCCTGCACGTCGAGGGCCTCCTGCAGCGTCGCAAGATGATGCGGCTCGCCGCGGGTGAGCTTGGCCACCCCTTCGAGCTGTCGGCGCAGGGCCAGCGGACGGGCTTCGTTCTGGGACAGCGCCTCGGGGTCGCGCTCCCAGCTGCCGTCCGGGAGGCGGCGCTCCGCATGCGACCAGTCGCAGAGCCGCACCGCGCCCTTGTCGCCTTCCAGCGTCCAGACATTGTGGTCGTCCTTGGCGGTGGTGCCGACGCTGCCGGTCAGGCTGACCGGCAACGCGCCCGCCGTCAGCGTCGCCTCGATCCCGCGCTCGCTCCTGCCGGCCTCAGGGAAAGCGGCCCGGGCCTTGAGGTCGCTGAAGGGGCCGGCGACGCGTCGCGTCAGGAACAGGAAATGCGAGACGACCTCGCGGGTGAAGCCGCCCTGTTCGGTGCGGTCGAGCCAGCCGGCGGCATCGACCTGCCAGGAGCGCGGCCAGGTCGCGAAGGCGACCTCGATCGTGACGCGCCGCGGCGTGCCGACCGCGCCGGAGGCGATCCAGTCACGCAACCGCGCCACGGCCGGCGACGAGGCGAAGGGGAAGTTCACCGCGCCGCGATCGCCGGCCTCCGCGACGAAGGCGCGGGCGTCCTCGACATCGACCGCCAGCGGCTTCTCGCAGAACACGGCCTTGCCGGCGGCGAGGGCAGCACGTGCATGAGCGAGGTGGGAGGAGGGCGGCGAAGCGATGTAGACGCAGTCGCTCGCGGCGATCAGCGCGGCCGCGTCGGGCTGGCGCGGCACGGCAGGCAGGGCGCCGCCGATGCGCTCCATAGCCTCGGCCGAGGGATCCCAGATGCCGGAGACGCCGAGCGCCGTCGCCGTCTGGTCCAGGGCAGCGCGCAGCATGCGCTCGCCCATGATGCCGGCGCCGATCAGGCCGAAGGAGATGGGAGTCTGGGACATGGCGGAATCTCGAGCAGGCGGTGGAAGGGCGAAACGCCGCGCCTTCCATGGCATGCCGGGATGGTCGGACGGAAGCCGCTTTAGCGCGCGCTCTCGGGCGGCACGGATGCGGCCCGCATCCGCGCGGTCAGCGAAAGCCCCATCACGGCCAGCGCGAACAGCACCCAGAGCGGATCGGCCCGGTTGAGGATGAAGGCCTCGAGCATGCCGACATAGGTCATCAGGACCACGACCATCAGGAAGAGATCGGCCAGCCGGCGGTTGGCCGGCTCCCGCCAGCTGCTCAGATAGTTCCTCAATGGCTGCACCATCAGCAGGTAGATGATCGCGGCTGCGCCTGGCACGCCGAAGAACAGAGCGGCGTCGAGATAGCTGTTGTGGCCGGAGCCGATGCCGCGCACGTCCCAGCTCGCCTCGTAGTTCTCCTCGAGCCCGGTCACCACCGGCGTCTGCCAGAAGCTGTAATAGCCGTAGCCGAGCCAGGGCCGGTCGGCGACGTGCCGCAGCCCGAACTTCCAGATCTCGTCGCGTCCGGTGAAGGTCGGGTCGGAGGTCAGCATCGCGGTCAGCGCATGCAGCTGCGGCGACATGGCGGAGCCTATGGTCAGCGCCGCGATCACCGCCACGAGGATCAGATGCAGCAGGACGGAGAGGCGCGGCCGGCCGGTGAAGCGCGCGAGGAGGACGACGCCGATCGCCAGCGGCAGGAAGCCCATGGTCGTCTTCGAGCCGCTCTTGAGGACGAAGAGCAGGCCGAGTGCGACGATCAGGCCGCCGCGCCAGCGCAGGCCGCTGCGCCAGGCATAGATGCCGAACATCGCGACCACCGAGAACACCGGTGCCGCATAGTTCTTGTGCGTGAGATGGCCGCGCCAGTCCCCGGCATGGACGCCTTCGACCCCTTCGGAGCTGTGGATGGCGAGGTGCGGCGCCAGCAGCAGGGCGCCGTAGACAAGCGCCAGCAGGACGAGGCAGGCGTTGGCGACTCCGGTCACGAAGCTTGCCTCGTCGCGCGGGAGGACGAGCACGCCGGTGACGACGATCATGACGATGGCGGCGAGCAGGAGGCCTCGCAGCGACGCTGTCGGATCGAGCGACTGCGCCGCCGAGAGTGCGGCGATGCCGAAGACGATGGCCCAGCTGCCGAAGCCGAGCCGGGCCAGGACGGCGCGCTGCGTCAGGGTCAGCATCGCCGCAAGGAAGGCGATGCCGAGCCCGAAATAGCCGATCTGGTTGACGATGTTGCCCGTCGATTCCCCGGGCGCGGCCGCGTTCGGAACGCCGGCGAAGGGCTGCAGCGACAGCATCAGGATGAACAGCCCGAACCCGGCGAGCGCATTGGCTGCCGAGACCGCACGCGATGGCGCGGAACGCGCC
>NZ_JBIWYK010000461.1:0-2388 GCF_044752385.1 Allobosea sp. CER48
GCGGTAGCGCCTCAGATGTCGGAAATTTCGACAAATCCTAAGCGATTTCAATAGCTTAGGAGAATTTGGTAGCGGGAGAGGGACTTGAACCCCCGACACGCGGATTATGATTCCGCTGCTCTAACCAGCTGAGCTACCCCGCCACAGACCCCGTAGCCGGCTGGGCCGGCTCGTCGTCGAGGCGCGATATAGGCGCCGCGACCGGGGTGCGTCAAGCCTTGGATCGCGAGTTATCAGCAGAGGATCGCTTGCGCAGCCGGACGACCTTGAAATACCCGCGGCCGACATGGACGGTTTCATAGCGGCCCGTCGCCTTCGCCCAGTCCGTCAGGCGGCTGACCTTGAAGTCGGAGCTCCAGCCGATCGCCTTCGACAAGGGCGCGACCGCGCTCCAGAACGGAGCCAGAAATCCGCCGTCGTCGACGAGACGGCTCGAGATGATGATCTCGCCGCCCGGCTTCAGGACGCGGTCCATCTCGGCCAGCGCCTGTTCGGGATCGGGCACGAGGGTGATGACGAACTGTGCCGTCACCGCGTCGAAGCGCTCGTCGTCGAAGCCGAGCCGGCAGGCATCCATCACCATCAGGCCGCGGACATGCGCGAGCCCCTGGCTCGCGACCTTGCGATGCGCCACCTTGAGCATGTCGAGCGAAAGGTCGGCGCCCAGGACGCGGGTGCCGGGCTTGAAGTAGGGCAGCGTCAGGCCGGTGCCGACGCCGATCTCGAGGATGTCCGGGCCGCAGGCGCAGGCCGCTTCGACCGCCTCGCGCTGCGGGCGCGCCAGCATGCGCTGATAGATCCGGTCGTAGAACCTGGCCCAGGTCGCGTAGACGCGCTTCTGGCCGTCGAGATCGTAGGTCACCGGCATGGTTGGAATCCGAGCAGAGAAGCGTGGCCTGTCAGGACAGGGCGAGCGCCGCGGGCGCGGCGGTGGCCGGCAGGGCTAGCGGCCGACGCAGGATGGTGCCGCCGCCGAGCACGCGCGAGCCGGGGCCGCCATCGGCGTAGATCACGCAGGCCTGGCCGGGCGAGACACCTTCCTCGTCGCCGGCAAGCTCGATGCGCAGGCCCTCCGCATCGCGGAACAGGCGGGCCTCGCGCGGCGCGCGGGTCGAGCGGACGCGAACGGCGACCTCCAGACCTTCGGGCGGGAGATCGTCGAGCGCGGTCTCGCCGAGCCAGTTGAGGTCGCGCAGGCGAACCTCGCGGACGCTCAGCGCCTCGCGCGGGCCCACGATGACGCGGGCGTCGTCGGCATCGAGCCGCAGCACATAGAGCGGCTCGGATGAGCTGATGCCCAGCCCCTTTCGCTGGCCGACGGTGTAGTGGAGCACGCCCTCATGATGCCCGAGGACGCGTCCGTCGAGATGGACGATGTCGCCGGGGCGGGCGGCGCCGGGCTTCAGCCTCTCGATGACGTCGGCGTAGCGGCCATTGGGCACGAAGCAGATATCTTGGCTGTCCGGCTTGTCGGCGATGGCGAGGCCGAGTTCGGCCGCGAGCGCGCGCGTTTGGGCCTTGTCGATATGGCCGAGCGGGAAGCGCAGCAGATCGAGCTGCTCCTGCGTCGTGGCGTAGAGGAAATAGCTCTGGTCGCGGCTGGCATCGGCGGCGCGGAAGAGGCCGCGATGGCCGTTGCCGAGATCGCGGCTGACGACGTAGTGCCCGGTCGCCAGCGCATCGGCTCCGAGTTCCCTGGCGAGGTCGAGCAGGTCGCGGAACTTCACGGTGCGGTTGCACTCGACGCAGGGGATCGGCGTCTCGCCGGCGAGATAGCTCTCGGCAAAGCGCTCGATGACGGCATCGCGAAAGCGGCTCTCATAGTCCAGCACGTAATGCGGGATGCCGATCGCCTCGGCGACGCGGCGCGCGTCATGAATGTCCTGGCCGGCACAGCAGGCGCCGGCCCGGTGGACGGCGGCGCCGTGGTCGTAAAGCTGGAGCGTGACGCCGATGACGTCATAGCCCTCTCGCTTCAGCAGCGCGGCGACCACCGAGGAGTCCACGCCGCCCGACATCGCCGCGACGACGCGCGTCGCCGCAGGCGGCTTGGCGATGTCGAGGGAGTTGCGGGGCATGGTCATCGTCTGCGGAGGTGTCCGTGGCTCGGGAAGTGCGGCTTTCGCGCGTCTGCCGGCTCTATACCGGCTTTGGTCGGATGCTGCCAGCAGGATCGGCAAATCCTGCCGGCCTTCGGCCCCGGCGCCGGTGCTTCTTGCCGCCAGTCAGCGATTTGGCCGCGCTAACGCCTTGATTTCACTTGCTTCGAATCTGGCGTGCAACTTGCTCGTGGCGGGCAGGTGCGTTGTTGCCCGCGCCACGGAACCGTTCATGTCGATCCAGCCCGTCATCACCTATCCGCGCGTTTCCGACGCTCCAGCCTCGCGC
>NZ_JBIWYK010000462.1:0-2387 GCF_044752385.1 Allobosea sp. CER48
TACCACGACGCCTTTCCCGGCGCCGGGGAGCGGCTGGCGGAGGCCGGCCTCACCCTGCACGCGCTGGCGACTTGGGCGGACGTGCTGGCCGCGGATGACGGCGGCCGGCTGGCCCGCGAGGACCGCGCCGAGATCGAGCGCTTCCTTGCCGACCCGGTGGCGTGGTCGACGCGACACGGCGGACGCGCCAGCCTGACGCCGCGCGGTTGAAGCTGAGGGGCAGTTCCCCATGCAGCCTATGCAATGCCGTGACGCCGGCTCACGAAATTGTGCCGCGGCCGGGGATCGTCTAGAGCCTTCGGCCGCGCCCCGAGGCGGGAATCGGCCTGCCGGGGCGCTGCGGGACTTGCCGAGATGACCGTTAGCGCGCCAGCCGCCTCCCTGCCGCAACGTGCCATGATGCCGGTGCTGATCGTCCTCAGCGTGACGCATCTGCTCAACGACATGATCCAGTCGCTGATCCCGGCGATCTATCCGATCATCAAGGAATCCTATCGGCTCGACTTCGGCCAGATCGGTCTGATCACGCTGACCTTCCAGGTTTCGGCCTCGCTGCTGCAGCCGGCCGTCGGCCTCTATACCGACAAGCATCCGATGCCGTATTCGATGGTGGTCGGCATGGGCTTCACGCTCGCCGGGCTGATCGGACTGTCCTATGCCGGCAGCTATGGTTTGCTGCTGCTCTCGGCAGCCTGCGTCGGCATCGGCTCCTCGATCTTCCACCCGGAAGCGACGCGGATGGCGCGCAATGCCTCCGGCGGCCAGCACGGCCTCGCGCAAGGCATCTTCCAGGTCGGCGGGCAGACGGGCGGCGCGCTCGGGCCGCTTCTCGCGGCCTTCATCATCGTGCCGCGCGGGCAGGGGAGCCTGGCCTGGTTCTCGGCGGCCGCGCTGGTCGCGATGATCCTGATGATCTGGACCGCGGCGAGCTATGCCCGGCTCGACAAGGCGCGGCCGGCGCGCCCTGCGGCCGCGAGCGCGGCCCCCGCCCGGCCGGGCAAGCGCTCCGTTGCCTTCGCGATCACCATCCTGATCGTGTTGCTGTTCTCGAAGAACGCCTACACCGCGAGCTTCACCTCGTTCTACACCTTCTACCTGATCGGAAAGTTCGGCATCACCGTGCAGAACTCGCAGGTTATGCTGTTCCTGTTCCTCGCCTCCTCGGCGGCGGGTGCGCTGGGCGGCGGCATGCTGGGAGACCGGATCGGCCGCAACAAGATCATCTGGTTCTCGATCCTCGGCGCGCTGCCCTTCACCCTGATCCTGCCCTATGCCGACCTGTTCTGGACCGGTGTGCTGACGATCCTGATCAACCTGATCATGTCGAGCGCTTTCGCTGCGATCCTGATCTATGCGCTGGAACTGCTGCCGGGCCGCGTCGGCCTTGTCGGCGGCTTCTTCTACGGGCTCTCCTTCGGGCTCGGCGGGCTTGCGGCGGCGCTGCTCGGCGAGTTCGCCGACATTCTCGGCATCGAGGCGGTCTACAAGATCTGCTCGTTCATCCCGTTGATGGGCCTGCTCGCCTGGTTCTTGCCGAAGCTCAGCGAGGGAACGCGCGGCGCGAAGGCCGGGCATTAATCCATTCGGCCGTCATGCCGGTTCCGACCCGAGCATCTCGCCAAGGAAGGAGCGGGCGCCCTGTGCTGCGAGAGATTCTCGGGTCGAAGCTAGGCTCCGCCCGAGAATGCCTGGGCTGCTGGCCTCAGATCGCGAGCTTGCCGGCTTTGGCAGCGGCGTAGCGCTCGTTGACCTTCGCCCAGTTCACCACGTTCCACCAGCCCTTGAGGTAATCGGCCCGCCGGTTCTGGTATTTCAGGTAGTAGGCGTGCTCCCAGACGTCGTTGCCCAGCAGCACCACCTGCTTCTCCATGATCGGACTGTCCTGGTTCGGCTTGGCGAGCAGGGCGAGCTTGCCGTCCTTATCGACGGTGACGAAGACCCAGCCCGAGCCGAAGACGCGCAGGCCCGCCGCCTCGAAATCGGCCTTGAACTTGTCGAAGCCGCCGAGGTCGCGGGTGATCGCCGCAGCGACCTCGCCGGTCGGCGCGCCGCCGGCGCCGGGGCCCATCACCTCCCAGAACATGGTGTGGTTGGCATGGCCGCCGCCATTGTTGCGCACGAGCGTGCGGACGCTCTCGGGCAACTGGTTGAGGTCGGCCAGCAGTTCACCGACCGAGGCCTTGGCGATGACGCCATTGTCCTTGGCGGCGTTGTTGAGCGCGGCGACATAGGCGGCGTGGTGCCGGTTGTAGTGGATGTCCATCGTCGCCGCGTCGATATGCGGCTCGAGGGCGTTCGCCTCATAGGCGCGCTTGGGCAGCGAGAAGGGCCCGGTCGGGGCCGCCGGCGCGGCTGCCTGGGCCCAGACGCGGGGCGCGGCGGCGGCC
>NZ_JBIWYK010000463.1:0-2383 GCF_044752385.1 Allobosea sp. CER48
GAGCTCGACAAGGTGATCGACGCGATCGATGCCTCCGGCTACGGGCTGACGCTCGGCGTCCATTCCCGCATCGAGTCGACGGTCGAGCGTGTCACGGAGCGCCTCGCGACCGGCAACATCTATGTGAACCGCAACATCATCGGCGCGGTCGTCGGCGTGCAGCCCTTCGGCGGCCACGGGCTCTCGGGCACGGGCCCCAAGGCCGGCGGCCCGCATTATCTCTCGCGCTTCGCCACCGAGCAGACGGTGACGATCAACACTGCGGCGGCCGGCGGCAATGCCAGCCTGATCGCGATGGGCGAGTGAAGCGAGGGGCCTTCCGGCCCCTCCTTTCTTCAGGCAGCGCGGTAGCGCGCCAGCCAATGGGCGTAGGGCGCCGGCAGGGTCGCCCAGGCCGGGTTCTCGACGCCGAGCGCCTGCGCCGCGGCATAGGGCCAGTGCGGGTCGGCCAGCAGCGGCCGCCCCAGCGTCACCAGATCGACCTTGCCCTCGCGCACCAGCGCGTCGGCCTGTTCGGGCTTGCTGATGTACCAGCTCGTCGAGGCCGGCAGGCCGGCCTCGCGGCGCACGCGTTCGGCCACAGGCCCCAGGAAGGCCGGTCCCCACGGGATCTTCGCCTCGGTGGTCGAGAAGCCGACGCTGACGTCGATGAAGTCCAGTCCCTCGGCCTTGAGACGCTTCACCAGCTCGATCGCCTCGGCGAGCGTCTCCTCGTCCTGGCCGTCATACTCGATCACGCCGAGACGTGCGGACAGCGGGCGATCCTCCGGCCAGACCTTGCGCACGGCCGCCAACGTCTCGATCAGGAAGCGGCTTCGGTTCTCGAAGCTGCCGCCATAGGCGTCGTCGCGCTTGTTGGCGTGGCGCGAGAGGAAGCTCTGCGCGAGATAGCCATGGGCGAAATGCAGCTTCAGCCATTCGATGCCGATGTCGCGGGCGCGCTCCGCCGCCGCGACGAAATCGGCGCGGACGCGGTCAATATCGGCCTGCGTCATGGCTCGCGGCACCCGCGACAGCCCGCCGCCATGGGGGATGGCGGAGGGCGCGATCGTCTCCCAGCTGCGGGGGTCATCGAGCGGGATGTGGTCGTCGCCCTCCCAGGGGCGGTTGGCGCTGGCCTTGCGGCCGGCATGGCCGATCTGGATGCCGGTGACCGCACCGGCCTTGCGCATCTCCGCGACGACCGGCGCCAGTGCCCCGGCCTGGGCATCGTTCCACAGGCCGAGGCAGGCCGGCGTGATCCGCCCCTCCGGCGAAACGCCGGTCGCCTCGATCACGACGAGGCCAGCACCGCCGCGCGCCAGCCCCGCGAAATGCGCGCGATGCCACTCATTCGCAACGCCGTCCTCCGCCGAGTACTGACACATCGGGGATGCCACGATGCGGTTTCGCAGTGTGACGTTCTTCAGGCTGAAAGGGTCGAACAGGCCGGGCATGCTTGGCTCCGTGGGGTAAAGTTTGATAATTCTATATTTCGATATTTTTCGAACTTTGGCAATATCAAAACCCTGTGATACGCTCGCGCTATGCGACATGCCCGCCTGCCCGCTTCCGACGAGATCGCCCTGGAGGACGTTTTCCACGCCTTGAGCGACCCCTTTCGCCTCGAGGTCGTCCGCCGGCTCGCGGCGGAAGGCGAGGCCAGCTGCCAGGCGCTCGAGGGCGACCGGCCGAAATCCAGCGTCTCGCATCATTTCCGCGTGCTGCGCGAGGCCGGGTTGATCCGCACCCGCAACGAGGGTGCGACGCGGATGAATGCGCTCCGGCGCGAGGATATCGAGGAGCGCTTCCCCGGCCTGCTTTCCTGCGTCCTCGCCGGCCGGAGCGATTGAGGGGCGCTCGCCGCAGCGCGCAAGTCCCCATGCGATGCCGGCTTACACGCCGACGCCGGTTCCGCCGCCAGGGCAGCCATCCTATGCTCGGCCCATGAGCCTTCCCTACCGCCCCAATGTCGGCATCGCCCTGTTCAACGCGCAGGGGCTCGTCTTCGCCGGCCACTCGCACAGCGCCGGGCCGGAGGTCGTCCTGCCCGGCTTCGACTGGCAGATGCCGCAGGGTGGCATCGACCCGGACGAGGACATCGTCGCCGCCGCCCGCCGCGAACTGGAGGAAGAGACCGGCGTCACCAGCGCCGTTTTCCTCGCCGTGACCGACGAATGGTGGGGCTACGATTTCCCGCCCTATGACGGGCCGCCGCACCGGCTCTCGGCCTTCCGCGGCCAGCGTCAGCGCTGGGTCGCCTTCCGCTTCACCGGCGATGACAGCGAGATCGATATCGGCAAGCCGAACGGCGATGAGCCGCCCGAGTTCAGCGAGTGGCGCTGGCGCCCGCTGAACCAGATGCCGGGGCTCATCGTTCCCTTCAAGAGGAGCGTCTACGAAC
>NZ_JBIWYK010000464.1:0-2381 GCF_044752385.1 Allobosea sp. CER48
CCCGTCGTTGCGGCGATCGTAAGCGGCCGCACGCAATCGCAGGCACTCGTTGCGCTTGTGCTGATGCCGGGGGCCGCGCTCGCCGCTTTCGCCCTGCGCCGCCGGCAGCGCAACCTCGTCCGCCGCGAGGCCGACGCACGCGCGAAGGCAGAGCTCGAAGATCGTGTCGCCGAGCGCACGGCGGAGCTGGCCGGCGCCAATCAGCGCCTCATCGCCGAGATGGCGAAGCGGACCCGAGCCCAGGAACGCCTGTCCAATCTCCGGGAGGACCTCGCCAAGGCCAATCGCCTCGCGACGCTCGGCCAGATCACCGCCGGCGTCGCCCATGAGGTCAACCAGCCGCTTGCGGCACTGCGTACCTATGCCGAGAACGCCCGCGCCTTCCTGAAGCGCTCCGAGTCCGCCGAAGCCGATGGAGCGCTGGTCCGGATCGTCTCGCTGACGGACCGGATCGGCGCGATCACCGAGGCCTTGCGCGGCTTCGCGCGGCGCGGCAAGGAGCCGCTCGCTCCGGTTCCCGTCAACACCGTCATCGACGGCGCGCTGACCCTGCTCGAAGGCCCGTTGCGGCAGGCCGGCGTGACACCGCTCGTCACCATTCCACCGGTCCCTGTCGTCGTCATCGCGCGCCCGATCGAGCTCGAGCAGGTGCTGGTCAATCTGCTCCGTAACGCGATCGAGGCCTTGCTCGAGGGCAGCGACGGCGGAGCGCCGGCGCTGGCCGTGACCATCACGTCGCGTGGCGACCGGGTCGAGATCGCGATCGCCGATCGCGGCCCCGGCCTGTCGGAAGAGGCGCTGGCCCAGCTTTTCACCCCGTTCAGCACGACCAAGCCGAAAGGGCTGGGGCTCGGACTGGTGATCTCGCAGGACATGATCACCTCGTTCGGCGGCACCTTGACTGCGACGAGCCGGCCGGGCGCAGGCGCACGCTTCGTCATCGATCTCGAAAGGGCGGCTGCATGAGCGACCCCTCCGCCTCCATCGCGGCGATCGAGGTCTCCTTCGTCGATGACGACCCCGATCTGCGCGATGCCAATGTGCAGGCGCTGCGCCTTGCCGGCTTCCGGGCGATGCCGCTCTCCTCCGGCCAGGCGGCGCTCCAGCATATCGGGCCGGACTATGCCGGGATCGTCGTCACCGATATCCGCATGCCCGGCATGGACGGGATCGAGCTGTTCCGGCGGCTGCGGGAACTCGATCCCGATATTCCCGTCATCATGATCTCCGGCCATGCGGATATCGACATGGCCGTCGGCGCGATGAACGAGGGCGCCTACGACTTCATCGCCAAACCCTATTCAGGCGAGCGGCTCGTCGAGACCCTGCGACGGGCTGCCGAAAAGCGCGCCCTTGTCCTGGAGAACCGCCGGCTGCGGGCGCTGGCGCAAGAGGGCGAGGAGGAATCCTCGCTGCTCGGAGAGACGCCGGCCATAACGCGCCTGCGCCAGACGATCCGCGAGCTCGCCGATGTCGATGTCGACGTGCTGGTGCTCGGCGAGACCGGCACTGGCAAGGAGGTCGTCGCCAGCCTTCTGCACCGGCTCGGGCGGCGGCGCGACAAGCCCTTCGTCGCGCTGAATTGCGGCGCCCTGCCCGACAGCGTCATCGAAAGCGAGCTCTTCGGTTACGAGCCCGGCGCCTTCACCGGCGCGCAGAAACGACGCATCGGACGCATCGAGCATTCCAGCGGCGGCACGCTGTTTCTCGACGAGCTCGAAAGCATGCCGCCGTCGGCCCAGGTCAAGCTGCTGCGCGTGCTGGAGATGCGCGAGATCGCGCCATTGGGCTCGAACGACCTGCGCCGCGTCGATCTCAGGGTCGTGGCCGCGACCAAGGCCGATCTCGGCGATCCCGCGCAGCGGCGCGGCTTTCGCGAGGACCTGTACTACCGCCTCAACGTCGTGACGCTGCGCATCCCCCCGCTGCGCGAGCGCCGCCGCGACATCCCCCTGCTCTTCACCCGTTTCCTGGCGCGAGCGGCCGAAAAATATCGCCGCCCGGTACCCGCGCTGGATCGCCGCGTGGAGCGACATCTCGTCGAGAACGACTGGCCGGGCAACGTCCGCGAACTCGTGCACTTCGCCGAGCGGGTCGCGCTCGGCCTTACGGGTGACCTTTCGCCGACGACCGGGCAAATGGGCGACAGCGATCAGCCGAGCCTGCCCGAGCGCCTCAACGCGGTCGAAGCCACGCTTATCCGGGAAGCGCTGCAAGCCTCTCAGGGGGATGTCCGTGCTGCTCTGGAGAGGTTGGGCATCCCGCGCAAGACTTTCTACGACAAGCTCGCGCGGCACGGCATCGACCGGGCCGAGTACCTGCCGCGCTGAGACTCGGTTTCGCGCCGATCAAAGCGCCTGCCGGCGCGGCATGCCGGCCTG
>NZ_JBIWYK010000465.1:0-2373 GCF_044752385.1 Allobosea sp. CER48
GCCCAGCCGAACCGGCTTGACGGGCACCGATTGCGCGGTTAAACTTAACTCAATGGTTAAGTTTCAAGAGGCGCTGCTCGACCGCACCTTCTCCGCGCTGGCGGACCCTACGCGGAGGGCCTTGCTGGCGCGGCTGGAGCATGAGGACGGGCTCTCCGTCAGCGAACTGGCGAAGCCGTTTCCGGTCTCGCTGCCGGCGATCATGAAGCATCTCGACGTTCTGTCTGACGCCGGGCTGGTCACGCGGACCAAGACGGGGCGCACCGTGTCCTGTCGTCTCAACGCCGAGCCGATGGAGGAAGCGATGGGGTGGCTGGCGCATTATCAGCGCTTCTGGACCCGGAGGCTGGATGCGCTGGAGGCTCTGCTCGAAGCGCGCCGCAAGGGCGAGGACTAGGAAGGGAAGGGAACGGGCGCATGCACCAACAGGTGACGCCGAGCCTCACGATGAAGCGCCGCCTCAATGCGTCGCCGGCCGAGGTGTACAAGGCCTGGACCGATCCGGAACTGCTCGTGCGCTGGTTCGGGCCTGAGAACGTGGTGGCACAGGAGGCCGAGCTCGACCCGCGCGTCGATGGCGCCTACCGCGTCGTGATGATCGAGGACAATGGCGAGCGCCACGAGGTGTCGGGGCGCTATCTCGACGTCGTCGAGAACGAGCGCCTTGTTTTCAGCTGGTCCTGGGTGACGACGCCCGAGCGAGTCTCGCGCGTGACGGTCACGTTGAAGCCCGCCGGGGAGGGCACCATCCTCACCCTGCTGCACGAGAAGCTGTTCGACGATGCCGCGGTGCGCGGCCACACCCACGGCTGGACCGGAACCATGGAGAAGCTCGAGGCCTATTTCGCCTGAGGCGAAACGCGCCGGCCCGATGCGGCGGCGCGCGAAGGACCGCAGGCACGGGTCGGCGGAAAGCACAGGAGAGGAGACGATGGAACACAGGATCGTATCCCGTGAGGAATGGCTTGCCTCGCGCAAGGCCCATCTCGCCCACGAAAAGGAGCTCACGCGGCGGCGTGACGCGCTTTCGGCTGAGCGGCGCGCGCTGCCCTGGGTCCGGATCGAGAAGGATTATGCCTTCGACGGCTGGGATGGCCCGCTGTCGCTGGCCGACCTTTTTGCCGGCAGAAGCCAGCTGATCATCTATCACTTCATGTTCGGCCCTGGCGCCAGGGAGGGCTGCCCGAGCTGCTCCTTCCTCGCCGATCACTTCGACGGTGCCAACCTGCATCTGAAGCACCACGATGTCAGTCTCGTGGTGGTCTCGCGGGCGCCCTATGCCGAGTTCCAGACGTTCCGGCATCGCATGGGCTGGGATTTCCCCTGGGTGTCTTCAGCCAACAGCGACTTCAACCACGATTTCCACGTCTCGCCGAGCCCGGCGGAGAAGGCGGCTGGCCGCTACGAGTACAATTACGAGATGCATGAAGGTGAGGGCGGCGAGATGCCGGGCTTCAGCGTGTTCTATCGCGACGAGGCCGGCGAGATCCTCCACACCTATTCGACCTATGCCCGCGGGGGTGATCTGCTGATCGGGGCGCATAACTTCCTCGATATGACGCCGAAGGGCCGCAACGAGGGCTGGACCATGGACTGGGTGCGCCATCATGACCGCTATGAGAGCGAGCTGAAGGGCGCAGGCGAGTTCCAGCCGCTGCTCGTCAGCGCATCCTGCTGCGGGTAAAGGAACGATCTGCGCAGAACGAAGTTAGAAATAGAGTTGATATCAACGTTTTAGAAGGCCGCGCCGGCGGCCACGGATGAGGAGAGTGCAATGGCTTATGTCGATGGTTTTGTCGTCGCCGTTCCTGCTGCGAACAAGGACGCGTATCTCAAGCAGGCCGCCGATGCCGCGCCGCTGTTCAAGGAGTTCGGCGTCAGGCGCCATGTCGAGGCTTGGGGCGACGACGTGCCGGATGGCAAGGTCACGGATTTCAAGGGCGCCGTGAAGGCGACGCCGGACGAGGTCGTGGTCTTCTCCTGGTTCGAATATCCCGACCGTGCGACGCGCGACGCAGCCAACGAGAAGATCATGAGCGATCCGCGGATGAAGCAGATGGGCGAGACCATGCCTTTCGACGGCAAGCGCATGATCTACGGGGGCTTCGCTTCGCTTCTCGAAAAAGGCAAGGGCGGGCAGGCGGGCTACATCGACGGCATGCTCTCGCCGGTGCCCGGCGGCCGCAAGGCGGATTTCCACGCTTTCGCCGCCGAGGGGGCCGCGCTCTTCGAGGAGCATGGCGCGCTGCGTGTCGTGGATGCCTGGGGCGACGACGTGCCCGATGGCAAGGTCACCGATTTCAAGGGCGCGGTGAAGGCTGAGCCCGGCGAGACCGTGGTGTTCTCCTGGATTGAATGGCCGTCGAAGGCCGT
>NZ_JBIWYK010000466.1:0-2369 GCF_044752385.1 Allobosea sp. CER48
TCAATCTCACCGTGCTGCGCGAGGGCGATACGGCGCGTGCTGCCCTCACGGCCAGCAGCGAGGCGATGAAGCAGGTCCTGGCGGCGCTCAAGGAGGCCGGCATCGCCGAGCGCGATTTGCAGACCTCCGGCCTGAACATCCAGCCGCGCTTCGCCCAGCCCGGCAAGGAGCGCAATGTCGAACCGAAGATCACCGGCTATACCGTCAGCAACGCGTTGACCGTGCGCGTCCGCAAGCTGGCCGAAGCCGGTGCGATCCTCGACAAGGCCGTAAGCCTTGGCGTCAACCAGGGCGGCGGCATCGTCTTCGCGAAGGACGATCTGAAGCCGACCTTGACCGAGGCGCGCAAGCTCGCGGTCGCCGATGCGGTGGCGCGGGCCAGGACTTTGGCCGAGGCGGCCGATATCAGACTCGGCAAGATCCTGTCGATCGAGGAGCAGTCGATCCTGCCGCGCCCCATGCCCTATGGCGCGCCGATGCGGATGGCCGCGAGCGACGCGTCGGTTCCGTTGGCGAGCGGCGAGAACAGCTACCGCACGCAGGTCAACGTGGTCTTCGAGATCGCGCCCTGAACCAGGGAGCTGGCCGGGCGACGGCGATGGAAGCTGCTCACCCGCCCGGGGCGGAGGACCGGAAGACGTCGGTCTGCCCCGTCCACGGTATCCCCAGCAGCATGCGCTCCAGGATCGCCATCCGCATGGGGACCGAGAGCTGGACCTGCCGGAAGTAGCCTGCGTTGGGCAGGCTGTCGCAGGAGGTATCGAGCTCCGAGAAGCGCGGCAAGGGGTTGAGGATCAGCGTATCCGAACGGGCATCGAGGATCTTGCGCGCGGTCAGCGTGAAGGGCTCGCTTTCCCTTTCCTTGTCGACGGCTTCATTGCCGAGCGTGGCGTGCGCAAACTTGCTCATGTCCTGCATCTGGATGCTCAGAACGTCATGGTCGAGCGTCTGGCGGATGTCGTGGACGACGTTAACGATGCTGCCGAGATTGGCGAGGACGGCCATGGCCTCGCGCATCGGCGGGTTGATCGGCACGCCGGGCAGGCAGCAGAGGGTGAAGCGCTTCGGCGGGCAGAGCCTGAGCATCTTGACGAAGGAGACGGCAAAGCGCGCCCGCGTGTCGCTGGACAGGGCGATGCTCAGGGGCTCGATCACGCCTCGCATCTGCCGGATGGCGAAGATATCGATCAGGGCCTGGGTCGGGTGTTCGTCGGCGCCGTTGCCGGCATTGATCACCGGCAGATAGCTCAGCCGCCCGACGCGGTAGGGCATGTCCTCCTGATGCGAGCGGACGACCAGCAGGTCGCTGTAGAGCTCGACAGTGTGGATATGATCCTCGATCGACTCGCCCGTCGTGTTGCCGATGCGGCTGCGGTCGGTGTCGTAGGCGTCCAGGGCCTGATGGCCGAGCCGGGCGGCCGCGGTCTGGAAGCCGAGCCGCGTGCGCGTGCTCCGCTGGTCGAACAGCGTGGCGATGACCTTCGGTCGCCGGCGGGGTGCCGGCGGAGCCTCGGAAAGGGGGAGCCCGGCCTTCTCCATCTCCTCGTCGCGCAGATGTCGCTCGGCACGCTCGATGATGTCCTCGAGATCGAAGCGCGAAACGGCATCTGCGCTCAGCAGATCCTTCCCGCTCGGATAGTTCGGGCGCTGCATCAAGGTCTCCGGCTCGCGCAAGCAATTGCGGCCGGAGCGCTTCAGACCAGCTGGCTGAAGCTATCCGGCTTGCGCCGCCGAGAGCGAGGGCCCGCCGCGCGCCTCCGTCCCGTCGCCACACGAGTCTCAATCATGGGCAGCAATTCGTCCGCTGTCATCGGCCGAGCGTAAACAAAACCTTGAATGCCGTGGACGGCATGTTTTTTGATGATCGCGAGTTGCTCCAGCGTTTCGACGCCCTCGACGATCAGGCGCAGTTCCAGATCGCGGGCGAGCTGGGTGATGGCGCTCATCAGCGAATCGGCCTTGCGCGAGGTTCCGAGTTCCCGCGCAAAGGCCTGGTCGATCTTGATCGTGTCGATCGGCAGGCGCGCCAGGTAGCTGAGCGAGGAGTAGCCGGTGCCGAAGTCGTCGAGGGCGATCCGTGCGCCGAGCTCTCGCAGCGCAATGAGCCGCGAGACGACCAGATCGGGATCCTCGATCAACGAACTCTCGGTGATCTCGATGGTCAGGCGGCCTGGCTGGATGCCGCTCGTGCGGATTAGCGCCTCGACCGTTCCAACGAGATCGTGCCCGCGGTCAAACTGGCGGGCCGAGACGTTGACGCTGACGCCGACCTGGCCCGGCCAGGTCAGGGCGGTCCTGATCGCCTCGCCGACCACCCAGGAGCCAAGCACGGTGATCAGGCCGGTTCGCTCCGCCAGGGGAATGAAGAG
>NZ_JBIWYK010000467.1:0-2363 GCF_044752385.1 Allobosea sp. CER48
CCGCCGCGCACTGCCCTGGCGCTCCGTCGCCGGCGAGCGGCCCGACCCCTATCGGGTCTGGGCCTCCGAGATCATGCTGCAACAGACCACGGTCACCGCCGTGAAGCCCTATTACGAGCGCTTCATGGCGCGCTTTCCGACGGTGAAGGCCCTCGCCGAGGCTCAATCCGAGGAGGTCATGCAGGCCTGGGCCGGGCTCGGCTACTATTCCCGCGCCCGCAATCTCCACGCCTGCGCCAAGGCCGTGATGGAGGGCCATCGCGGCCGCTTCCCGGACACGGAGGAGGGGCTGCGCGCCCTGCCGGGCATCGGCGCCTATACCGCAGGCGCGGTGGCGGCGATCGCCTTCGACCGGCCGGCAGCCGCGGTTGACGGCAATGTCGAGCGCGTCATGAGCCGGCTCTTCGCGATCGAGCAGGTGTTGCCGGGCGCCCGGCCGCTGATTCGCGAGAAGGTGCTGGCGTTGCTGCCGCGTGCCCGCCCGGGCGACTTCGCCCAGGCCCTGATGGATCTCGGCGCCACGATCTGCACGCCGCGCAATCCGGCCTGCGGGCTCTGCCCCTGGCGCGAGCCGTGCCGGGCGCGGGCGGAGGGCACTCAGGAGACCTTTCCACGCAAGGCGCCGAAGAAGGCCGGCGCGACCCGCTATGGCGCAGCCTTCGTGCTGGTTCGAGCGGATGGCGCGGTTCTGCTGCGTACGCGCCCGGCCAAGGGCCTGCTCGGCGGCATGGCCGAGGTGCCGACCAGCGACTGGCGCGCCGATTACGAGCTGGACGGCGCTGCACAGGACGCGCCGCTGCCGCTGCGCTGGCAGAGGCTGCCGATGCCGGTCCGCCACGTCTTCACGCATTTTCCGCTTGAGCTGACGGTGCTTGTCGGCCATGCGCCAGCCGCGGCCGAGCCGCCCTGGGGGATGCGCTTCACGGCCAAGGCGCGGCTCACCGAGGAACCGCTGCCGAGCCTGATGCAGAAGGTGCTCGAAGCTGGGCTGGCGGCGCTCAGGCGGCCGCCATCTGCGCCCTGATTTCGCCGCGCAGCGCGTCGAGGATCGTGAGGCCGCCCTCGCGTTCGACATGCCAGAAGGTCCAGCCATTGCAGGCCGGCAGGCCCTGCGCCAGCGCGCCGACCTTGTGGATCGAGCCGACCGCCGGGCCGAGCAGGAGCGTTCCGTCGGCGCGAACAACCGCCTTGTAGCGGCGCTTCTCGTCATGGACGGTCTCTCCGGCCTTCACCAGCCCGGCTTCGATCAGGCTGAGGAAGGGGACGCGCGGTTCGCTGCGCTTCGACGGCGCGGCCGAGAAGGCCTCCGGTGCCAGCGGAGTCACCGCGGCGATGCGCTCTCGCGCCGCCTTGGCATAGACCGGGTCGCGCTCGAGGCCGATGAAGCGGCGGCCGAGCGCCTTGGCGACCGCACCCGTCGTGCCCGTGCCGAAGAAAGGGTCGAGGATAACGTCGCCGGGGTTGGAGGCCGAAAGCAGCACGCGGGCGAGCAGGGCTTCCGGCTTCTGCGTCGGATGCACCTTGGCGCCGTTGTCGTCCTTCAGGCGCTCGTCGCCCGTGCAGAGCGGCAGGTACCAATCCGAGCGCATCTGCAGGTCGTCATTGCCGCCCTTCAGCGCTTCGTAATGGAACGTGTACTTCGAATGCTCGCCACGCGCCGCCCAGATCAGCGTCTCATGCGCGTTGGTGAAGCGCCGGCCGCGGAAGTTCGGCATCGGGTTGGCCTTGCGCCAGACGATGTCGTTCAGCATCCAGAATCCGAGATCCTGCAGCGTCGCGCCGACGCGGAAGATGTTGTGGTAGCTGCCGATGACCCACAGCGCTCCGTCCGGCTTCAGCACGCGCCGCGCGGCCGCTAGCCAGGCGCGGGTGAACGCATCGTAGTCGGAGAAGGAGGCGAACTTGTCCCAATCGTCGTCGACGGCATCGACGAGGCTGTCGTCGGGCCGGCGCAGATCGCCACCAAGCTGGAGATTGTAGGGCGGGTCGGCGAAGATGAGATCGACGCTCGCCGGAGGCAGGGCCTCCATCGCCGCGACGCAGTCCCCGACGAGGACCTGATCGAGCGGCAGCTCCTGCGGAGTGCCGATATGTTCGGGAAGGCTCCTGGCCTTCATCCGGGCCCCCAGCGCTGGCCGTCCGGTACGCGAAACCTGAATCCGGACGGGAGCGCTGGCGGTCCCGGTACGCGAGATACCCATGACGCCAAGACCGTTACGCAACTTCAACGAGCCCGATATTGGCCAGACAGGGTAAAGGCCGGGTTTCCGCTTTGAAAAAAATGCGTCCCATTCTGGGGCTGCAGATTTTGCCTAGGTCATTGGCAAAGAAGAGAAATTCCTAACAGGAATTAACGCTTGGGC
>NZ_JBIWYK010000468.1:0-2359 GCF_044752385.1 Allobosea sp. CER48
GATGCGCGTTTCTCCCTCGACTGTGGTCGAGGCCTATGACCGGCTCGCGGCCGAGGGCCTGATCCGGGCCAGGCAGGGCTCCGGCTTCTACGTCACCGGCATTGGTCTTCCGCCCCTGGTGCTGACTCAGGCCGCGTCACCGCATGAGCGCGTGGTCGACCCCTTCTGGGTTTCGCGCCAGTCGCTCGATGCGGACGATGCCGCGCTCAAGCCGGGCTGCGGCTGGCTGCCTGCCGACTGGATGCCGGGCGAGGCGTTGCGCCGGGGCTTCAGGGCGCTGGCCAAGGCGCAGAATCCGGTCCTCTCCGAATATGGCAGCACCCGCGGCTCGCCGGCCCTGCGCCGCCAGCTGCTCGGGCGCTTTGCCGAGGAGGGGCTCGCCGCCGGCCCCGAGCAACTCATGCTGACCGGTTCTGGGACGCAGGCGCTCGATCTGATCTGCCGCTTTCTGCTGCGGCCGGGCGACACCGTGCTGGTCGACGATCCCTGCTACTTCAATTTCCAGGCGCTGTTGCGGGCGCACCAACTGCGGGTACTGGCCGTGCCCTACACGCATTCCGGCCCGGACGTCTCCGCTTTCGAGACGCTGATCTCGGCCGAGCGACCGCGCCTCTACCTGACCAATTCCGGCCTGCACAATCCGACGGGTGCGAGCCTTTCGCCGCAGACGGCCTTCCGTGTCCTGCAAACCGCCGCGGCCCATGATCTGACCATCGTGGAGGACGAAATCTTCGCCGATTTCGAGCCCGAGCCCTCGGCGCGCCTCGCTTTGCTCGACGGGCTCGACCGCGTGATCCGCATCGGCAGCTTCTCGAAGACGCTTTCCGCGTCCGTGCGCTGCGGCTACATCGCTGCGCGTGCGGACTGGGTCGAGGGTCTCGTCGACCTTCAGGTGGCGACGAATTTCGGCGGCCCGGGGCCGGTCGCGGCCGATCTGGTCGCCGGCATCTTGGTTGGCGGCAGCTATCGCAAGCATATGGAAGAGGTCCGTCGCCGGCTGGTTCAGGCTCGCAGGGACATCGCCGCCCGGCTGGGAGCGCTCGGGATCACGCCGTGGCTGATGCCGCGCGGCGGCTTCTATCTCTGGTGTCGCCTGCCCGATGGGGTCGATTCCGCCGAGCTCGCACGACTGGCCGTGGCGCGGGACGTCGTGCTCGCGCCGGGCAACGTCTTCAGTGTCTCGCAGAGCGCAGGCCATTTCATGCGCTTCAACGTGGCGCAGTCGCGCGATCCGCGCGTGATGGAGGTCCTGCGGGACGGGATCGAGAAGTTGCGCGGCGAAGCCGGCCACGCGGATTGAGCGGGTGTGCAGCGCTCGTTTGCGCAGGCTGCACTCGTCAGGCTGCCGCCCCGCTGTTATAGACCGCCGCAACCAGCCAGGCTGGACAAGATCGAAAGTAAGAAGTCATGCATCTGAGGATCGGCACGCGCCGCAGCCCGCTGGCGATGGCGCAGACCAATCACGTCATGGGGCTGATCCGGGAGAAGTTCCCGGAGACCGAGTTCACCCTCTGCCAGATCGCCACGATCGCCGACCGCGACCGCGTCTCCGAGTTCCATCAGTTCGGGATGGTCGGCGTCTTCGCCGTCGAGCACGAGCAGCAGCTCGTGCGTCGCGAGGTCGATTTCGTCGTTCATTCGCTGAAGGATCTGCCGACGAGCCTGCATGACGGGCTCGTGCTGGCCTCCGTTCCATCGCGAGAGGACCCGCGCGACGCGCTCTGCGGCGCGACGATGGCGACGCTGCGCCAGGGCGCCAGGGTCGGCACCGGCTCGCTGCGGCGTCGTGCGCAGATCCTGAACCTGCGGCCCGACGTCACCGTCGTCCCGATTCGCGGCAATGTCGGCCCGCGCCTCGCCAAGATCGGCGGAGAGGAGGCGCTCGATGCGGTCATCCTCGCCCAGGCCGGGCTGCGTCGGCTCGGGCTGGACGAGGCGTCGTCCGAGGTCATGGCGTCTGAGCTCTTTCCCTATGCCGTCGGGCAGGGCGCGCTGGGGCTGGAAGCCCGTGCCGATGACGCAGCCGTTATCGAGATCCTGCAGGCGATCCAGTGCCCGAAGGCCCGGGCCGAGGTCGAGGCCGAGCGCGAGATGATGCATGCACTTGGTGCGGGCTGCAGCCTCCCGGTGGGCGCCTGCGCGACCTGGCAGGATGGCCGACTGACGCTGCATGCCCAGGTTACGTCCGTCGAAGGTTCCGAGCGTGTCGATGCCACCGACAGCGCCGCACCGGAGAAGGCGAAGGAACTCGGGCTGGCTGTTGCCGAGGCGCTGAAGACGAAGGGCGGCGGCGCGATCCTCGAGAAAAGCTATCGCGGCTATTATCCGACCTTCAAGACGCTCGGATCCTGATCGGCGA
>NZ_JBIWYK010000469.1:0-2359 GCF_044752385.1 Allobosea sp. CER48
CGCGCAACGGACAGTGCCTCGTCGCGGCTGCGAGCGCCGGTACGGCCCCCCATGAAGCCGATCTCGACGAGAACGCGCAACGGATTGCCGCCGCCTTGCTCCGCCGCCGCTTGTGCCAGCAAGGTGACCCCGGCGATGCTGTCTGCCAGGCAATAGAGTTCGAAACCCGGCTCGCGCAGCGCCTCGAAGCAGGCGGCGATCTCCTGTCGCCCGATCGGCTGGTTGGCGATGACGACGCGTTTCACTCCGAAATGCCGGGCCACAGCGAGCTGCTGCATCGTCGCGACCGTGATGGCCCAAGAGCCGTCGGCGATCTGCAGGTCGAAGAGCTGTGGCGCCATGGTCGTCTTGCCATGCGGCGCGATCAGCAGGCCGTTGCCGGCGGCGAAGGCGCTCATCCAGGCGCTGTTGGCCTTGAGCACGCTTTCGCGGATCACCGCGAGGGGCATCGGCATGTCGCCGCCGAGAACATTCCAGCCCTGCCGGCCGACATCGCCGAGCCGAAGCGCCGCCCCGGAGGGCAAGCCCTTGGTCAGCGCATCGAGCCGCTGATCCTCGATCTCGCGGAGCGACAGGCGGGGGAGCACGGCGGAGGCGGCTACAGCCATGGGTTGGGATCCAGCGGCGAAAAAGGTCGCCTGACCTTGGTGTAGGGGATCTTGCTCGCATCCGGCGGGTATGGCCCGCCGCTGTCGAGGTAGAGCACGCTCGCAGCGATCGGTGCGAAGGCGGCGTGGAAATGGTTGGAGGATTTCACGACGACGACCTTCTTTGCCGAGAGATCGACGCCGAGATCGGTGAAGACCGGCGGACTGAAGGTCTGCGCCCGCGTCGAGGCCAGGACGATGTCGAGCTGGCCGATGCGGATGGCGGCGGCAGTACCGAGCGAGACCCAGCTCTGCTCGAACGGGATCAGCAGGTCCTCGGTCACTCCGACCACCTTCACGACCGCATCGATCGGCCTGCCGGAGGACGGTGCCGCCTTGCCGATAAAACGTAGCGGGATTTCCGCCCCGACGCCGGCCGCTCGGCAGAGGCTGACCGCGATAGGGTCCCACAAGGCGCCGATCGCAGCCGGCACTTCGGGATGCGCCAGCAGTGCCTCGACCATCACCGAGGAATCGCCGGCGACCCCGCCGCCCGGATTGTCCCAGCGATCGGCCAGGACCACCGGCTTGCCGGGCCGGGCGAGTTCGAGGGCCGCCGCGATGCCCTCTCGCGGCTTGTAGTGCCTCGGCGAAGCGCCGTTCCCCCAGCCCAGGATTTCGAGGCCGAGCTCGCGTGCCAGCTCCGCCGCCCTCTTCCCGTCGCCATTCGCGATCACGAGAACCTTCGTGCCGACATCGGCGACATCGGCCGCCTGAAAGCCATGTGCGACCGAGATCGAAAGAATGCCGTCGCGGCCTTCCATCGCCTTGATGCGGTCGACGAAGCTGCGGCCCGGTTCGCGGCTGGTCATGAAGGCGGCGAGCCCGCGACAGTCGAACACGGCGCTGACCGGGTTCACCTGCCTGCGGGCGGTCCTCAGGCAGAGATCGAGCAGATCCTCTGCGCGCGCCAGGAAATCCGTGTGAGGAAACTCCTTGAAGGCGACGATCACGTCGGCATTCTCGACCATCTGCGCCGTGAGGTGGCAATGCATGTCGAGCTCGGCGCCGATCACGCAATCGGGCCCCACGAGCGCTCGCGCCCGCGCGATCAGGTCGCCCTCGCAATCGTCGTAGCCGCGCGCCACCATCGCCCCGTGCAGGCCGAGGAGTACGATGTCGACCGGAAGCGCGGCCTCGAGCTGCCCGAGAATCTCGTCGCGCAGGCTCTCATAGCCCTCCTGCGAAACCAGCCCCGCCGGCTCGGCCCACGTCGCCGTGCCCTCGACGACCTCGTAGCCGTCGGTGGACGCGCGATGGCGGGCCGCGACGATGGGAGCCGAGCAGAGCGTCGGGGTCTCCGGATGCCTGCCGGGCGGGCAGTAGAAGGCGCTCTCGAAAGCACTCCGGTCGACGAAGAGAGGCGCGAACGTATTGGTTTCCGTCGCCAGCGACGCAGTGAAGACGCGCATCCGCATGTAGCCCCGAGCTGCGGTGGCATCGCCCCTCCGGCGAGTCCACCGGCGCTATGAAACGGGAGCGCGGCGCGCCCTGTCAAAGCACCTCCGTTTCTTGGAGCGGAACAATGACCGCTTGATCTGGAACGGCCGAGCGACCGAGATGCCCATGCTTCAAGGAGCCCCGCCGATCATGCCGCAGCCTCGCCGAATCCTGCTGGGGTCGCTCTTCCACGAGACGCACAGCTTCGTCGACGAGACCACGCGCCTGGCCGACTTCACGATCCGCAGCGGCGACGCCCTGCTGCGCCGACG
>NZ_JBIWYK010000470.1:0-2350 GCF_044752385.1 Allobosea sp. CER48
CGCATAATGCGGTGCCCGGCCTTGTGGACCATGACCGCAATCCGGGAACGCCGATGATCCTGAAGACCGCCGATGCCGATGGCGTCGCCGGAAACCAGATCCCGGTGAACCAGTTCGGTGTCTCCGTCACCTATGACGACGAACTGCTCAATGCGCACTACATCACCGGCGATGGCCGCGGAAACGAGAACATCGGCCTCTCGGCCGTGCATCACATCTTCCACTCCGAGCACAACCGCACCGTCGAGCAGATCAAGGAGAAGGCGCTGGCGGCGGCGGACCTCGCCTTCCTGAACGAGTGGCTGGTCTCCGACGTCACCGCGCTGCCGGCCACCCCCCAGGCGATCGCCGCGCTGCAGTGGGACGGCGAGCGGCTGTTCCAGGCGGCGCGCTTCTCGACCGAAATGCAGTACCAGCACCTCGTCTTCGAGGAGTTCGCCCGCAAGGTCCAGCCGGATGTCGACGCCTTCGTCTTCAACCCGTCGACCGACATCAATCCGGCGATCTTCGCCGAGTTCGCGCATGTCGTTTACCGCTTCGGCCATTCGATGCTGCGCGAGGACGTCGCGCTCACCAATGCCGATGGCTCCGACGGCAGCCTCAAGCTGTTCGATGCCTTCCTGAACCCGCTCGCCTTCGGCTCGGCGACGGTGGATCACGCTGCCGCCGCCGGGGCGATCGTGCGCGGCATGACCAGCCAGGTCGGCAACGAGATCGACGAGTTCGTCACCCATGTGCTGCGCAACCAGCTGGTCGGCATTCCGCTCGATCTGGCCGCGCTCAACATCGCCCGCGGCCGGGAGGCCGGCATTCCCTCGCTGAACGAGGCGCGGTCGCAGTTCAAGGAGGTCGCCAACGGCGATACCCAGCTCGATCCCTATACGAGCTGGACCGATTTCGCGCTGAATCTGAAGAACCCGGCCTCGATCGTGAATTTCATCGCGGCCTATGGCACGCATTCGACAATCACCGCCGCTACAACGACGGACGCCAAGCGCGAGGCGGCCATGAAGCTCGTGTTCGGCGGCAGCGGGGCTCCGGCCGACCGGCTCGATTTCCTCAATGCCCGAGGCACCTATGCCGGCGGCAGCCTCGGCGGCCTGAACAATGTCGATCTCTGGGTCGGCGGCCTGGCCGAGAAGAAGATGGCCTTCGGCGGCATGCTGGGCTCGACCTTCTCCTTCATCTTCGAGCTGCAGCTGGAGAATCTCCAGAACGGCGACCGCTTCTACTACCTGTCACGCGTCCAGGGTCTCAACTTCCTGAACGAGCTGGAGAACAACTCCTTCGCCAAGATGGTGCTCGCCAACACCGACCTCGGCGAACAGGGCTACGCGCTGCCGGGCGACATCTTCTCGGTGCCCGACCACGTCATCTATCTCGACGCCAGGGAGCAGGCGAAGTTCGGCATCGCCGAGCCGCAGAACGACGACCCGTTCCTCGAGGCCCTGTCGAGCTTCGTCGAGCGCCGGGACGCCGCCGGAAACCTGATCGTGTACGAGCGAAACCCGGACGGCACCTTCGTGCGTGATCCGGCGGGCAACGTCGTCGTCGCGGCAGGAAGCATCGGAACCGGGCAGGTCGCGGCCCATCTGCGCGTCAACACCAATGATCACGTCCTCATCCAGGGCACGAACGGCAACGACGTCATCATCGCCGGCGGCGGTGACGACAGCGTCTGGGGCCGTGGCGGCAACGACCGCATCGAGGCCGGCTACGGCGTCGACAAGATCCATGGCGGCGATGGCGACGACATCATCACCAACAGCGGCACCGACATCGGCGAAGTCGACATGCTGCATGGCGAGGCCGGCAACGACGTCATCCATGGTGGCAGCGGCCTTGCCCTGCTCTTCGGCAACGAGGGCAAGGACGTCATCATCACCGGCCCCGACGGCAAGGAGGCCTTCGGGGGCCTCGGCGACGATTTCATCCTCGGCGGCGAGGGCGCCGACTTCCTGCTCGGCAACGAAGGCGATGACTGGCTCGAGGGCGGCGGCGGCTTCGACACGACCGCCGGCGACAATTCGGAACTGTTCTTCAACTCGACCATCATCGGCCATGACGTGATGTTCGCCGGCACCGACGAGCACGATTTCGACGCCGAGTCCGGCGACGACATCATGGTCCAGGGCGAAAGCGTCATGCGCAACGAGGGCATGCTCGGCTTCGACTGGGCAATCCACAAGGGCAACAGCCAGGACGCGGATTCCGACCTTCTCGTCCCGATCTTCACCACGGACCAGCAGGACATCCTGCGTGATCGCTTCGATGCTGTCGAAGCGCTGTCCGGCTGGGACAAGAACGATACGCTCAGGGGCGACGACCGGGCGGCTCCGGCCTTGGGCGG
>NZ_JBIWYK010000471.1:0-2334 GCF_044752385.1 Allobosea sp. CER48
GGTGGCGTCAGGCTCGCACCAGGTTACGTCGAGCCCCCAGATCACTCGCTTCGGGGCACGGATATGATCGCGGAACAGCGCCGCTATCTGCAGTTGCTCCCAGGGGGTCGCCGCGTTCATCGCCAGGTTCACGAAGCGGGCGTCGAGCCCTCGCGACAACTTCTGCGGATCGAGGAGACGCATCGTCGACGTGCCGAAAACCGCCGCATCGAAGCGACCCGAGCGTACGAGCTGCGGGTACATGAAGCGCTGGTTGATATCCATGATGGGCCGCGCCGGCTGGCCTGCCCCGACCCGCATGCCGAAGGGATCGAGCACGGCGACGAATGCGAAGAGGATACCGGCGCAACCCGCGGCCGCCGCCAGAAACCATCGTGACCAGACGATCCAGGCCTTCGCCATACGGCCTTCTACTCCCCAAGAAACAATGATGCCGGCACGCAAGCCGGCGCGGCGCCCTCTTCGCACAGGCGGCCCCCCCGCCACAACCGAAAGGCGCCGCTTCTGGCAGCCGACGCGCGAACATGCGAGACAGGCCGCATGATCTCCGGCGCTCTCCGCCGCTTTGCCGGCCCTGCGATGCTGCTACTGGCCGCGACGCTTTTCGCGTGCGGGCCGGCCGTGTCTGCCGAGGAGCCGCTGCCCCCCTCCTCCGGCATCCAGGACGCGCTGTGCCGCATCATCGACGATGCCGCGCGGAGCCACTCCGTGCCGCCCGCCTTCCTGACCCGGTTGATCTTCCAGGAATCCAGCTTTCGGCCGCATGTCACCAGCCCCGCCGGCGCACAGGGCGTAGCCCAGTTCATGCCGGGCACGGCGCGCGAGCGCGGCCTTCTCGACCCGTTCGATCCGGAGCAGGCGGTTCCGAAGGCCGCGCATTTCCTGGCCGAGCTGCGGGACCGTTTCGGCAATTGGGGCCTCGCTGCGGCGGCATATAATGGCGGCCCCAACCGCCTTGCCGGCTGGCTTGCGGCCCGCGCCGCCGGGCAGACCCGCTTTCTGCCGATGGAGACGGAGAACTACGTCCTGCTCATCACGGGCGCCTCGATCGATGACTGGGCGGCGGATGCCAGCAACGCCGTGAATGGCGACGGACGCTCCCCGCCGGCGCGCCCGGCGACGCGCGATCCGCAGGCCGCCTGCGCGCCGACGCTGGTCGCGATCCGGCAAGCCCGCCCGATCGTGCCTGCGATGGCGGAGGCGCCCTTCGCGCCCTGGGGCGTGCAGCTTGCCGGCAACTTCTCGAAGGCAAGGGCGCTCGCCAGCTTCCAGCGCGCCAGCTCCCGCCATCGCGCGGTCATCGGCGAACTGCAGCCGATGGTCATCGGAACGCGGCTGCGCAGCCGCGGCACGCGCGCCTTCTACCGGGTCCGGCTGCCGGCGGCGACGCGTGCCGAGGCGTCTGCGCTGTGCCGGCGCATCCAGGCGGATCGTGGCGCCTGCGTGGTGCTGAGGAGCTGAAGCACAGCCGCGATGTTGCATGTGCGCAACGCAGAACGCCAAAGCTCGGAAGCTCTCAGCGATGTGATTGGAGTCCAATTGCAGGGCGCCGACGAAGCTGACAGGACATTGAGGAGACGTTGACTTTTCCGTGTCAACTTCGTGTCCACAGCTGCCCCGACCGCCCCGAGGTTATCCGATGATCCGCTCCATTCGTCTGGCCATGCTCGCCGGCCTTGGCCTGCTCGCCCTTGGCTCCGCCGCCCGGGCCGAAATCGACCCGCTGACCCGTCAGCCGCTGGTCCAATATGTCGATCCGGCTAAGGCGCAGGCCACCGCCATTCCGCGCGAGGTCGTGGATTATCCGACGAAATATGCGCCGGGCACGATCGTCATCAACTCGACTGAGCGCCGTCTCTATTTCGTGATGCCGAATGGCAAGGCGATGCGCTACGGCGTCGGCGTCGGCCGCCCGGGCTTCGACTGGGCAGGCAGCCAGTCCGTCACCCGCAAAACCGAATGGCCGACCTGGACCCCGCCGGCGCAGATGCTGAAGCGCCGCCCCGACCTGCCGCGCTTCATGCCGGGCGGCCCCGACAATCCGATGGGCGCACGCGCGCTCTATCTCGGCTCGACGCTGTATCGCATCCATGGCTCGAATGAGCCGGAGACGATCGGTCAGGCCGTCTCCTCGGGCTGCATCCGCATGCTGAACGAGGACGTGATCGATCTCTACGACCGCGCCAGGGTCGGCACCCGCGTCGTCGTCGCCCGCTGAGCGGCTCGCATCCCGTGACAGAAAGGCCGGCGGAAACGCCGGCCTTTTTCGTTGAGCAGTTCGCCATTCGGGGCCAGCGGCGGACAGGCCTAAAGGTGCGGTTCCATCCGCGAATG